>CBDTZI010000001.1:0-29674 GCA_965364865.1 uncultured bacterium
CCCACCGCCGCTTCGATCGATGAAATGCCCAGCCCTGCTGTGGGCCTGAAGGATCGATCGGCCCGCTACTACCCGTTGGGATCCTTGATGTCTCAAGTGATCGGGTTTGTTGGCAAAGATGGTATAGGTCTGGAGGGTATCGAGCTTTTATACGATCAGCATCTTAGGGGTCGTGACGGTCAGCGTGCGACCATTCGTGACGCACGACGACGCGCACTAAAAAGAGAATCCGACAAATATCGCGCACCCGTAGATGGCGGGCACATCGTACTCACTATTGATGCGGAAATTCAGCGCATCACCCACGAAGCGTTGTTGGCTGCGGTTGAAAAATTAGAAGCGCAAAGCGCGGTGGCAATTGTTATGTCTCCCAAGACCGGCGAAATACTGGCGATGTCTAACGTGCCCACCTACGACGCCAACAACGCACGCAACGTAGACCCTGAACTGAGGCGTAATCGTTGTCTGACAGATCCTGCAGAGCCGGGTAGCGCGATCAAACCGGTGATCACCAGCGGCGCGTTGGCGGGTGGGTTTGTTTCGATCACGGAAAAAATAAACTGCTACAACGGATACCATAATTTTGGCGGATACAAAGTCGAAGACACAAAACCGTCCGCCTCACTGGATTTGATGGGGATCATCACCAAAAGCAGCAACATCGGGATGGCCACCATCGGCCATCGCATGGGCAATCAGGTGTTGCATGACACACTATCTGGATTCGGATTTGGTCAGAAAACGGGGCTTCGTTTTATTGGTGAAACGCAGGGTCTGGTTCGACCCGTTCAAAAGTGGACCAGTTATTCGACCACCGGAGTAAGCTTTGGTTATGAAATCAGCGTCACCCCGATGCAACTGGCCAACGCTTACTGCGCCATCGTCAACGGCGGATTTCTGCTCAAACCCAAACTCGTCAAACAATTACTCGATTCCGAGGGTCAGATCGTTCAATCGTTTGAAGAGCCGGATGTGATTCGGCGCGTTGTCCCGCAGGATGTCGCGGACTACGTTTCTAAAGAGCTGTTGGTTTCGGTGGTGGAAAATGGCGGCGGTAAAAAAGCACAGATCGGTCGCTATCGAGTGATGGGCAAGACCGGAACAGCCAAGTTGCCCTACACTAATCGAGCGGGATATGAAGATGGTGCGTACACGAGTACGTTTGTGGGAGCCGCTCCGGTTTCTGACCCTTCAATTGTGGTTTTGGTGGTGATTCGCCGCCCGAATCCAAAGATTAATTTTTACGGTTCACAGACCTCAGCTCCCGCAGCCGGCGAAATTATCAAAGCGGCTTTGTCGTACATGAATGTTCCGCCGGATCGAAACGCGATGCTGACGGGGCTGTGATTTGTTTTGCATGTTGGGCGGTCGATTCACCAGATGACAGGGCGGGCTGAGCGAATACAATTTTACCCATGAACTCTTTTGATCCAACCAGCATATTTGGCCAATGGAACCTGTGCGATTTGTTGCAGCGTGCCGGTGTGGTCGGTGTACAGAATGAGACATCATATGAAAACACAACCATTACTTCACTGACTGCGGATTCTCGCGCGGTCAAACCGGGGTGCTGTTTTGTGGCGATCAAAGGTACGCATGTCGACAGCCATGATTTTTTGGAATCGGTGGTTCAAGCCGGAGCCGCTGCGGTGGTGGTGGAAAACGAGGTCGAGTTATCCGACGGCGTTGCGATCGTTCGAGTTGCGGATACGAAATCGGCATTTTCAAAACTGGTTGCGGTTTGTAGTGGATTGTACGGTTCAAGTGACTCATCCATGCGTTTGATGGGCATCACCGGAACCAACGGCAAGACAACTGTCGCCTGGATCCTCCGTTCGATTTTTCAGGCCGCCCGTGAAAAAACGGCGCTGATCGGGACCATCGAATACGATTTAATTCACGAACAACGCAAAGCTTCGTTAACCACACCCGACGCGCTGGAACTGTGTACGTCACTGGTGACCGCAAAGCAAGCGGGTGCGAAATTTGGCATACTGGAAGTTTCTTCGCACGCTCTCAAACAAAAGCGATGTGACGGGTTATTATTTTCAGCCGCCATCTTTACCAACCTGTCCGGCGATCATCTGGATTATCACGGCGATATGGAATCGTATTTTTCTGCAAAGCGGCGACTGTTTGATGGCCTGGAACCCAACGGAGCAGCCATCGTCAACAAAGACGATCCCTATGGTCAGCGACTAGTGCGTGAACTTGATCGTGAAGTTGTCACCTATGGGATCGATTCGGATGAGGTTGATGTCGGAGTCACGATTAACAACGTGACACCCCAAGGCAGCGAAGTTGTTATTCATGGTAAGACATTTGAGCGCGAATTGCGTTTGTCATTATTAGGGATGCATAATATTTCCAACGCGCTGGCGGCGGTTGCAACCGCTGAGGTGATGGGGATTTCTGCGGACGCGATTGTTGAGGGGTTGAAAAAAATAAAAGGCGTGCCTGGCCGATTACAAAGGGTCGTACCGGACGGCGTAACCCATCCCTGGCCCTATTCGGTCCTGGTGGATTACGCACATACCGACGCCGCGTTGGAAAATGTGTTGCGGGCGTTGAAACCGTTGACACAAAATCGGTTGATCTGCGTTTTTGGTTGTGGCGGGGATCGGGATCGACAGAAGCGACCCAGGATGGCTGCGGCTGCTCAGCAATGGTCGGATCGGGTGTTTGTGACCTCGGATAATCCGCGTGGTGAGAATCCCGAAGCGATCATAGAACAGATTCTTCCGGGTTTTACACGGAAAAACAGCTGTCAGTTTGAGGTCGAGGTTGATCGAAAAAAAGCGATCGAAGCCGCGATACGTTTTGCTGAGCCTGGCGATTCCGTGTTGATCGCGGGTAAAGGTCATGAGGATTATCAACTGGTGGGGGATCAGGTTTTGCATTTCGACGATGTCGAGGTGGCACGGGCGTGCATGGAAAAACTCAGCGTGCGGGGGGCGGTCGCATGATTGCCATGTCCGTGAATCAATTGGTTGAGGCTATAAGTGCACAAATTGTAAGTAATGCGCGAGCCAATCGGTCAACGCAAGACACCGGCGGACAAGCCGTCAGTGGCACTTGGGGAGATAACAAAGTATCGCGTGCGGTTATTGATTCGCGAATCGTGCAAGAGGGCGATTTGTTTTTCGCCATCCGCGGCGAGAAATTTGATGGCCATGATTTTGTTCAAAGTGCGTTTGAAAAAGGTGCAGCCGTCTGTGTGGTGGATCGAAAATTTGTTGAATCGAATCCCACTGTTCGAGAATTGAACGTACTGCTTTTGGTTGTGGATGATACGGTCGATGCGCTTGGGTGGTTGGGTGCGTATTATCGCAGCACAGTGATGTCTGCGGATACAACGGTCATCGCGGTGACCGGCAGCAACGGTAAAACGACTACCAAGCGGATGATCGATCATGTTCTGCGAGATTCATTTGTGGGCCGGGCGTCTGAAAAAAGTTTTAATAATCAATACGGCGTGCCGCTGACGCTTCTATCGTGTGAGGTCGATGATCAATATCTGATTGTGGAAATCGGCACCAACGCGCCGGGTGAAATTGCGACGTTGTCAAAAATGACTTCACCTGATATCGCGGTCATCACATCAATCGGCGAAGCCCACCTGGAAGGACTGGGTGATGTGGACGCGATCGTAAAAGAAAAACTCTCCCTGATAGATTACGTTCGTCCGGGTAGTGCCACGTTTGTCAATGTCGATCGAGAAGAGATGGCTGCGTTGGTCGAGGACAAAAAGTACAACAGCGAAAGAGAAAAAATAAACGTAAAAACTATCGGATTTTCTCAAAAGGCAGATTATTCAGTTAGCGTCGTGGAGTTATCGCTGGAAAAAACGGTTTTTTCACTTGAACATTACGGTCAATTTGAATTGCCTCTACCCGGTCTGCATCACGCCACCAACGCGGCCGCTGCTTTTTGTGTAGCGAATCATATGGGTATAAATCCGATTACAATCATTCGACGATTGGCTACGTTCTCGGCGGTGGATGGTCGATCACGCGTAATCGAGGTCGGCGGCGTGAAGCTGGTGGATGATACCTACAACGCCAACCCCGCTAGCGTTTCTGCGGCGGTGACTACGCTGGGTCAACTGAAATGTTCCAGGCGAATTTTTGTGCTGGGCGATATGTTTGAGCTGGGCGAACACTCACTCGAAATGCACAAAGAAGTGATCCAGCTCATGGTAGACGCTGAGATCGAAATCGTGGTCACCGTGGGCGAAATATCCTTCTCCGCAGTCAACCCCATAAAAAATAAATCGCACCGAACGAAAATTTTATCGTTTCAAAAACATCAAGATGCGAGTTCCGCGTTGGTGAAAATGTTGATCGAAGGTGATGTGGTGTGGCTCAAGGGATCGCGGGTCATGGCCTTGGAGCGAGTTGTGAATGAGGTGAGTGAACAACTGACATTATATTCCACCGTGATTGAAAGTGGGATCACAAGCCGTAAAAAAATTGTGGCTGGGTAATATTTTATAGGCGAAACCAAGCGTGTTATATCATCTGTTGGAACAATTTTTTGAAGGTCGTCATTACGCGTATGAAAATACGCTGTTCCGCGGTGCGTGTGCGGCGCTGTTTTGTTTCCTGCTGATTCTCGTGGGGCTTCCTCGGTTGATTCGCGTATTGATCAAACGCAAAATGGGCGATCGGCCCGAGTTTGATCACGCTTCGTTGAACGAGTTAACCCGCGACAAAAACAATGTACCCACCATGGGCGGGATTTTGATCATCGTAGCCATCGCTGCGGCGATTCTGCTGCTCTCGGATTTAACCAATTTTTATATTCATATGTCTTTGCTCTGTTTGTGTTGGCTTGGTGTGATGGGCATGGTGGATGACTGGCTGAAATTAACCGCAAAACGCCGAACCCAGTCACGCGACGGGCTGAAAATGTATCAGAAGCTTCTTTTTCAGGTCGGACTCGGCGTAATTTTGGGATACTACATCTACCGGCACGGTCGAAGCAATTTCAACTACGCGGTGTTGAGTCCGCTGGTGGAGACGGGGACGATTCCGGCGTACAAAATTCTCGCGGTTCCTTTTTATAAGGCTGGCCTGATCCTCGGGCCGATCGCATTTATGATCGTCACCGTGCTGGTGATGTCGGGCACGTCGAACGCGGTGAACCTGACCGATGGCATGGACGGCCTGGCTTCAGGTTGCGTGGCGATGTGTTCGTTGGTTTTTTTGATACTGACTTATATCGTGGGCACGCAGGACTTAGCTGCTAAGCTTTTGTTCACGCACATCCCGATGTCCGGTGAGCTGGTGATCGTGTGCGGTGCGATTCTCGGGTCGTGTCTCGGTTTTCTGTGGTATAACTGTCACCCGGCCAAGGTGTTTATGGGTGATACCGGATCGCTGCCATTGGGCGGATTGATCGGGTTTGTCGCGGTGGTCACCCGGCAGGAGTTGATGTTGTTTATCGTAGGCGGTGTGTTTGTGATTGAGGCGGTTTCGGTGATCATGCAGGTGGGCTATTTCAAATGGACCGGCGGGAAACGGTTTTTCCGCTGCGCACCCGTGCATCATCATTTTCATCTGAGTGGATGGAGTGAATCGCAGACCGTAGTACGGTTTTGGCTGCTCGCGGCGATGTTCGCGGCGTTTGCGTTCGCTACGATTAAATTACGATAAAGAACTGAGCCGCATGCTTTAGCTTGCGCGGTACAGCGAAAAGCTGTACGCATTAGATGTAAATTATTTCAGGGATGAATAGTTGATGCCAGCGATTGAAACCGATTCGACCGTAAAACCATACGGGCTGATGTTAGTGGCCTGCGTGTTGATGGTGATCGGAGTGGTCATGGTCGGTTCCGCAAATGTGTCAATGGATCGTTCATTGTTTGATGAGGGAATGTGGCGAACGTCGTTTGGCCGCCAGGTTATCTTCGTGGCGGTCGGTTTTATCGTGATGTTCTTGTCATCCGGATTTTCTCAATTCGCACTATCTACGGCTACCCGTCGAAAACGATTAACTCAGATTTTTTTCTTTGTCACCATGTTGGCGTTGCTGGCGGCGTTGATACCGGGGCTGGGGGATCCTCATCGCGGATCGAACCGCTGGCTGGACTTGAATTCGGTGGGGCTTGGTGTTGGATTTCAACCGTCCGAGGTGGTTAAGCTTGCGATGATCGCGTTTATGGCTGTGTTGTTGACCCGTCCCGGCGTGGACATCAAAAATTTTCGCCGTGGTTTGATTCCCCCAGCTTTAGCGCTGGGAGTGGTTGTGCTATTGGTGGGCAGTCAGGATTTTGGCACCGCAGCTTTGATCGGATGTGTCGGCGGCATGATGTTGTTCGTGGGCGGGTGTCGACTCGCACATTTATCATCCTTTGCGGCTCTGGGATTGGCCGGCATGACCGTCATGCTGTGGACCGTGCCTTATCGAATGGCCAGGCTTACCGCTTATCAGGATATTTGGGCTGACGCACAGGGTGCGGGGTATCAGCCGGTGCAATCATTAACCTCCATCGTCGCCGGTGGCTGGTTTGGCCGGGGCTTGGGATCGAGCATTCAAAAATATGGCTATCTGCCCGAAGCACGCACCGATTTTATTTTTTCATTGATCTGTGAAGAGACGGGTGTGTTCGGCGGCGTGTTAATTATTCTATTGTTCAGTTTGATCTTGATGATCGGGATCAAAACGGTGTGGTCTGCGCGGTCACGTTTTGAACGGCTACTCGCGTTTGGATTGACCTCAATGATTGTGTTGCAGGCAGCGATGCACATGGCTGTTGTGACGGTGCTCGCACCGACGACGGGAATGTCGCTGCCCTTTGTGTCCGCGGGTGGCAGCGGTATCATTACGTTTTCACTGGCGATCGGTGTGCTTTCCGCGATCGCGCGTCGAAGTGATATTCCGATCCGTGCAACGAACGCGAAGCAGGATGATCAAACCATGAAGAAAAAAAGAGTCGCATCGCAACCGACCGGAGCGGTTTCATGGTAGACGATTCAATGAGTCACGAGTCGGCGCCATTGATCGCGTTTGCGGGCGGAGGAACGGGCGGTCATCTCTACCCGGCGCTGGCGATCGCAGAATCACTCCGCAAAAACATTCCTCATGTACGTATATTATTTTTCGGAACCGATCGCGCCATCGACGAACATATCTTGGGTGAAGCGGAGTACGAGTGGGTGCGTCAGTCGATCCCGGCGCTTTCCAAAAATCCTTGGCAGTGGATTTCACTGATCAAGCGTTTTAGAAAAGTGAGTGCGGACTGTCGAATGCGGTTTGAATCGGATCGACCGGTGATGGTGATCGGTTCGGGGGGCATGGGATCGGTCCCGGCGATGCGTGCGGCGCATAAGCTGGGGATTCCAACCGCCCTGATGAATCCGGATGTGTTACCGGGTCGAGCCAATCGACATTTGACCCGTCGTGCCGATTTGATTTTCGTGCAATGGGAGGATGCCGTGGTGCAATTTCCCTCCACTTCAAAAGTCAGGGTTACGGGTTGTCCTGTGCGGTCCACTTTTCTTCATGCGGATCGATCCGCTGGATTGAAACGGTATAACCTTGATCCGAATAAAAAGACGTTGTTGATTACGGGCGCTTCGCAGGGTGCGCGCAACATCAATTTTGCAGCTATTACCATTTTACCTTTCCTTCAAAATTTTGAGGACTGGCAGATTTTGCATTTGACCGGCCACGCCGATTACGATTCGGTTCGCGCTGCGTATGAGAAATCTTCCGTGCAGGGTACGGTTGTCGCGTATACGGATCACATGGCTGATGCACTGGCGGCGTCGGATCTTGTGATCGCGCGGGCGGGTGCGTCATTCCTGGCTGAATTGATGGCGGTGGGCAAAGCCTCAATTTTAATTCCCTATCCCTACCACAAGGATCAACATCAACTCGCCAACGCAAAATGTCTGGCCAAGGTGGCTGCGGCGAAAATTGTTCACGATTCACTCGATCCAGAGATTAACGGTGCTTCGCTTCAGCGAGAGTTGGAATTATTGATGTGCGACCATGAAATGCGTCATTCGATGGACGAAGCAGCGAAAAATCTGGGTTGTAAAGATGTCGCGGAAAAAATTGCACAAATCATAATACAAACCACCCATCTACAGGCTCAAAATCGGGGCTGTGAAATGATGGAGCCGGTTTGTTCGACCTGACGATATATCTATAATGGGCACAGGCGCGGTTTGTGATCGGTCTTGAATGGGGGCGGTTATCAAACCGTAATATGATTTCATACCAACATGAGAAGGATCGACATGCGCGCAGAGATCGAAGGAGCGATGGCCACCCCGATGGTTTCACCCTCTGTTTTTCAGGATGCCCGGATTCACATGATCGGCATCGGTGGCAGCGGAATGAGTGCGGCGGCGATGATGCTGTTGAAGTTGGGAGCGACCTTAACCGGTTCGGATCAAATTTCCTTTGACGGGTTGGGAACGCTCGTGCAAAAAGGGGCGCAGATCACCATCGGAGATCAACGACGTCCGATTGATCCTTCTTTGGATTGGGTGATCCATAGCGCCGCCATTCCGGAATCCAATGTTGAATTGTCCCTGGCTCGTCGATTGGGAATTCGTACGATTAAATACGCGGAATTAATCGGCTTGCTGATGGTGCACTATCAGGGAGTTGCGATTGCGGGCACCCACGGCAAAAGTACAACCACCGCGATGGCCGCCTTTCTATTCAGTCAAGCCGGTTTGAATCCATCTTATATTTTTGGTGCACGATCGAGACAACTGGGTGGTGCGAGCGATCTGGGTACGGGTGAACATTTTATCGTTGAGTCGTGCGAGTTTGATCGATCCTTTTTACATGTTCGGCCATCCTCCGCTGCGATTTTGAACTTGGAAATCGACCATGTGGATTGTTTTCGCAACATGGATGAAATTCTCGAAGCGTTTTCAAGTTTTGCATCGAACGTGAAAGAAGAGGGCGTGTTGGTTTATAACGCGGACGAGGCGCTGTGTGTAAAAGTTTCATCCGCAGCGAAGGCGAAGGTCGAATCGTTTGGCCTGCAAGATGGAGCGGATTGGCGGGCGATTCATCTGCAGAGCGATCATGGCCGTTACGCGTTTGATGTTCAGTATCAAGATGAAATTTTGTTTTCGACGAAGTTGTCGATACCGGGTTTATATAATGTCAGTAATGCGTTGGCGGCGATTGCGCTATCGTATCATGCGGGCGCCTATCCGGATTGTCTGGCTGATTCGGTGGCGAGTTTTTCGGGAATCGATCGCCGGCTTACGTTAAAGGGTGTGGGTGGCGGTGTTACAATTGTCGATGATTACGCACATCATCCGACTGAAATCAAGGTCACGCTCGAAGCGGCACAAAACAGGTATAAACCAAGTCGTACCTGGGTGATTTTTCAGCCTCATCAGGTGGCGCGTACAACGCATTTTATGGATCAGTTTGCGACTTCACTCGCGGGCGCGGATGAGGTGATCATCCCGGATGTTTTCGGAGCTCGGGAGTCCGACGCGATCGCGTGTCGAGAAGGGTCGCAGGAGCTGGCGTCGAAAATTTCCCAACAGGGTCATGAAGCAAAGTATTTTTCTACGTTGAATGAGGTTACAGATCATCTCGTTGCGAATATATCGAAGGGTGATCTGGTGATGACAATGGGGGCGGGGGATGTATGGAAAGTAGCCGATGAGCTGGTGGAGCGAATTTGCCAACCAAATTGAGCACGACGTACCGCTGGGCAGACAAACCTGGTTTCGTCTGGGGGGGAATGTGCGCATGGTGTTCAAGCCCGTAGACGAAAAAACACTTTCCGCTTTTATGCAGCGGGCGAAGGATGAAAATGTCGTCGTCAAGGTTTTAGGCGCTGGCGCTAATGTGTTGATCAGTGACGACGGGTTTGACGGCGCGGTGGTTCGGTTGGACGGCGATAACTTTCGACGCGTGAATCAGGTTGGATCGTCCTTTGAAGTCGGAGCGGGTGTCGATTTGATGCCGCTTTCCAAAGAGTGTAGCCAGCGAGGCTACGCGGGTCTGGAATGTATGGCTGGGATACCCGCGACCATCGGCGGGGCGATTCGCATGAACGCCGGCGGAAAATTCGGCGACATCAGTCAGGTTGTGCGAGAAATTCGTGTGTTGCGCAGCGACGGTAAAGTAAACATATTGTCGCACGAGAAAATCGGGTTCGGGTATCGACATACGAATCTGGCTGAACAGATTGTTCTTTTCGCGAAGTTGGAACTGCAACAAGGTGACCCCGAACAGGTGTACGCTCGTTATGGTGAAATTTTTGATTACAAAATGAGTTCCCAGCCGATGGCAGATAACAGTGCGGGATGTATATTCAAAAACCCAACCGATCAATCGGCGGGTGCGTTAATCGATCAGGCGGGATTAAAAGGAGTGTCTGTCGGTAATGCGAGTGTATCGCAGCATCACGCAAATTTTATTGTAGCGGGTAAAGACGCCAAAGCGGCGGATGTGATGCAGCTCATTGATCTGGTGCACGACCGCGTGCTCGATCAGCTGGGCACGGATTTGAAACTGGAAATTGATGTCTGGAAACCGTGCAAAAAATTAACGACCTCAATCAAATAAAGGTAGAGATGATGACTGTTGCACAAACCAATCTTACGAAAACGATCTCAAAGCAAAAAAATGTGTTGCCCATGGACATCACCGTATTAGCGGGTGGTCCCGGTGTGGAACGCGAAGTGAGTTTAAAGAGCGGCCAATGTGTTTACGAATCACTACAAAGACTGGGTCATCGTGTGACACTGTGTGACATCAATCCCGGCGATGTCACTGCGCTGGATTTGCCCGCCGATTTTGTATTCATCGCACTGCATGGTGAATTCGGTGAAGATGGCACGGTGCAACAACTGCTCGACGATAAAGGAATTCCGTTTGCCGGTACGGGTGCAGCTGCGTCGCGCCTGACCATGAACAAAGTGGACACCAAGCAATGTCTGGAAAACGCGGGTCTTAAAACGCCCGCTTATGAAGTGGTGAGCGCCAACAATATATCGAATCTTTCTTCAACCATGTCGCCACCGGTCGTGGTAAAACCCGTAGCGTCTGGAAGCAGTGTGGATACGAGTATTGAGCATGACATTGATCACATGCTGGCCGCAGTTCAAAAACTGATCGAAAAGCAGGACACCGCTCTGGTGGAGCAGTATATCAAGGGTCCAGAATTGACGGTCGGAATTTTGGGCGATCAGGCCCTGCCGGTGTGCGAAATTCGCACCTCGCGAGAGTTTTACGATTATCAGGCCAAGTACATCGACGACGACACGCAATACCTTTTCGATCTGGATTTGCCAGCTGCGTTTTTAGCACAGATACAGACGATGAGCGTTCAAGCCCATCGTGCGTTGGGCTGTCGCGCTTTTTCACGCGTCGACTGGATGGTCGATGGCGACACCCTCACACCCTATATCCTCGAAATCAACACCATTCCGGGCTTTACCAGCCATTCCCTGCTCCCCAAAGCCGCTGGACGCATTGGCATCAACTTCGACCAATTGTGCAATCGCATTATCGATTTATCCCTCAACTCGCCGAAACAATAGATTGGTTGTGATTTGTTTGGATTACACGATGTGGAGGCGATATGCTCTGGATTTTCAAAAAGCGAAGTCGACGCAGAAGAAGGGGCGACAAAACGCTATACCGAATCAACGGAATTCCGGTACGGGCGATTTTTGAATGTACCTTCCTTCTCTGTTTTGTGATTGGGTTCATTTTTCTGGTGAGCGTGGGTGTGAAACGCCTGGACGCGCATGTCAAACAGGATTTGTTCACCGAGTCACCCGAGGCTACGATTGTCTTTGATGACCTTCCGTCCTCGATCGAACTGTTAGCGCTGAACGATCTGTATACTTCGATTGATGATTTGCTGCGCCAGCCCTGGATTCACGAATCGATTTGCGAGGAAATGGCTCGGCGCCTATCGCAGGTTGGCTGGGTGAATCATTTATATTATGTCCGACGCACAAGTGATGGTCAGTTTCATGTCAGTGCAAGATATCGCGAACCCGTAGCCATGATCCAACAGAACGGAATGTTTCTGTTGGTCGATAAAAATACGGTTCGATTACCTGGTGAATATCCCTACGATCCATCCTGGCGTTTGATTCAGGGCGTGTTATTCCCGGCTCCGAACTCAGGCACGGCCTGGAGCGGTGAAGATATTAAAGCGGGGTTGGCTGTGTGGTCTCGCATAGGTCGCGAGATGTTTGCCATGCACATCACTTCTGTTTCTGTGAAAAATTACGCGGGTCGGTCAAATCCCAGGGCGTCACATATTGAGTTGGTGACGGATCGAGCGGGTGGGAGAATTCGCTGGGGATCGCCACCGGGCTTTGAGCTGGAAGAAAACACGATGACTCAGAAACTGGCGATTTTGCGTGCCAACTATGCCCAGACCGGCAGAGCCGATGCCCACCACGATATCATCGATATATCGATCTACAATGATCGTTACACGGTTCCCGGTTAAGATGAAAAATCTTTATTTTGCGGCGAAAAACAGATATTTTCGCATATTTTATGCGGATTGACAGAATATTACAGTCCCCAGAGCGAATATCGTGTAGGATGCATAAATAAGATAACAGAGGCACAACTATGGAACCTGCAGTAACAACAGAAAATACGATCATGATGGACTTCCAGGCGATGTTCGGCCAGATGAGGGTCTTCATTGAGCAACACGCACCGGAAAACATTGTCGATCAGGTTGTTCCGATGGCGATCGTCTGTCTGATGGCGGGCGTCATACTGTGTGTTCTGGGTGCCAAGATATCTCGCTGGGGTACGGCGGCTGCTTTTGCTGTGCTCGGCGGCATGGGCGGTGCTTATTTTTCAAAACAAACCGGATACGCCTTTCCGATCTGTGCTGCGGCGGGGGCGTTTACCATCGCAATCGTCGGATATGTCACTTTCAGATTATGGGTCGGTGTGTTGGCCGCTCTGGTGTTTTCCTCCGTTGCTTTGGGTGCGTTTGGCTATCACCAGGTCTTACCTCACGTCGCTGAGTTTGATCAGTTCACGGCACGGCCAATGATCGATGGTCCACTGGGATTCACCCTGCCCACTCCGGTTCAACAAGAGGCTGTCGAAAATCGAACGCCCAAGGAATGGTTCCAGCAGTTCTGGCAGTTTGTTTCTCATGAAAATGTTCGTGTCGAGCAGAATGCGTGGGCGCTGGGTATCGGTGCGATGGTTATAGGGCTGTGTCTGGGTGTGATCGCCATGCGACCCGCGCTGATTTTATCGAGTTCGTTGATCGGTACGGCTATGGTGGTTTCCGCGATCGCCACTTTGTGGTCACAGCTTCGACCGGGCGCTACTTATCAGACGATAGAGGGTCAACCGGGTTTATTCGGGGTATTGGTTGGTGGGTTTTTAGTGAGTTCCCTGATCGTGCAGACGTTGATTACCAGACCTGCCGCTGCGGGTGGTGGTGGCGGCTCCAAATCTCGTTAAAGTCTATATTTGATTACTTTTGCAACTCTTCATGTCGGTCGATATACCCTCAGATCAATGTTGGCCTGTGCGCTAGATGAGTTATCTTGCGGTTGGTTAACGGAGTGTCTCTTGGGGCTGATTGTGATTACCTCTCTGCAGGACTGGACATTTTATTTGCGTGATTCGAGTGCGGGTATCTCCATACCGTTACTCATCTGTGGCGCGGGCCTGATGTTTTTTGGCTGGCGACTTTGGAAGCTATGTGTCGTGCTCTCCTTTGCATTGATCGGGATGTACATCTCATATTACTACATCAATCCGACCAAAGATCAGATGATTTACGTCTATATGATTGGTGGGGTTGCGGGTGGCGTCATGTTTTGGCCCGCCAAACATGCCATAGCGGTACTCGGTGGCGTGATTGTTTCCTTGATTGTGATGAGTTCGGTATCCAACCTCGGTTGTTCAGGATCAATGCTATGGAGCATTGGCGGTGTATCCCTGGTGTGTGGAACGGCTTACGCTTTTCTGAACCGTCAGCATGTTGTGATTATGGTGACCGCGTTCCTGGGTGCGGTCAGTGTCATCTCCGGAATCACCGCACTGGTGCTCACCTCTCCAGGCTGGCTGGATTTTTTCAGCGATGTTGTGCAACACAAGAGCCTTGTGATTCCCTTTATATTGCTTGTCCCCACCATGATGAGCTGTTTCTATCAGATGGCAGAGATTAAACGGATGCAGGTAGAACTGTAGACGGCTGACCCCGGGTTTCCATACCAAATCATTGTGATCGCGCGAGTTGTACAGCTTTTACATACGATCCCGCTTCAAATTCAAACATTCCCGGCTATGTTAACAGCGGCAAACTTGCTGTAGCATTTTGAAAACGATAAAATTTAGTCTCATAAGGCCGGTTCATCTCGCAGGCGGTCTAATTATTGGCATACGTTTTTAGTATACAGAAGAGGGAGATGATTTATGAGTCAGAAATCACTTTATGAGCGACTGGGTGGATATGATGGCATTGCCGCTTTTGCCGACGACCTGCTACCGCGATTACAAGGCGATTCTATCCTGGGCCGCTTTTGGCAAAATCGCGGTGACGATGGGCTCGTAAGAGAAAAACAATTTCTGATTGATTTTTTGAGCGCCAGCGCCGGTGGCCCCATGTATTACACCGGTCGGGACATGAAGATAACGCACAAAGGTATGAAAATATCTGAAGAGGACTGGTCCATATTTTTGAATCATGCGGGTGCAACGTTTGAAGCCTTACAAGTTCCCAAGCAGGAGTGTGACGATGTGGTTGAATTCGTGTTGAGCTTGAAAGATGATATCGTGGAAGCCTAGATCGGAAATCGCGATTGTCCATGAAACTCGTTGATTGCATGTGATTGATCACATGACTATGGATGTTGAAGAATGCAGGTAGATAACGTAGGTATCAATACGGGTGATTTACGACTCGGGGTGAAGGAATCTTTACAGCAGGCATCAACCATGCGGTTTCAAACGGTGGAGTTGCCGACAGTAGAGGGTGAGCTGACCCCGAAAAATCTTTCGCAAAGCGGAAGACGACACCTGGGTCGCTTGCTGGATCATCATGGTTTACACGCCTCGACGCTGATCGCAGACATGCCCTATCTACACATCACCGACGCGCAAAGCGTGGACGAACGAATTCAACGCACGAAAGATATTCTAATCCTTGCGCGTGATATGAAAGTGAAAGTGGTCTCCGCTTCGTTTGGAGCGCTTACCCATCCCGAAACCTCCGAGCCTTCACCGGTCGCGGTCGAGGCATTGTGCCACATCGGAGAAATCGCAGAATCTTGCGGTGTACATTTTGCGATTCGGCCAACCTACGACGGCGGCGATCGTCTATTAAACTTGCTGCGTGCGATTCGATGTCCGTCGATCAAAGTCGGGTTGGACCCGGGTGCGATGGTGATGACTGGGGTCAATCCACTGGCGTCGATTGAACAATACATCAACGATTTGTCTTTACTTCATGTGCGCGACGGGACGTCTGGCTTACGCGACGCCTCGCAGAGCGAAACACAGCCCGGGCATGAAACGCCGCTGGGACAGGGTGATGTTGACCTTGTGGGGCTGCTGGAGATTTTACGCGAAGCGGATTATCGAGGCCCCTGCATTATTCGTCGAACCCAATCACCTCATCCTGCCGACGATATCCAATACGCACGAGACACATTAAAGCGAATGATGCCTGCGTCGTAGTTACGTCTCACCTGTTGATGCCGTCTCATGAGTGGCTGTTGATAAGACGAGAAATTGCATGCCCAAAATAGTTCTAAAGCGATTGATCGGTGCTCCGACAGCTTTGTTGATCGGGATGGGGGTGGCGATCGGATCAGGCATTTTTCGTACGCCGGGTGAAGTCGCCAATCACATCCAGACGCCTTCGATGGTGATTCTCATCTGGGTTGTCGCCGGCGTGATCGTGCTGATGCAAAGCATGGTGACTGCGGAATTGGCTACGCGTTATCCACACGCGGGAGGTGAATACGTTTACCTGCGCGAAGCGTACGGAGAGTTCGTCGCGTTTTTTTTCGGATGGGCATATACCATTTTTATTATTGGCGGGGGGGCGGCGACCATTGCGCTGGCGTTTGGCGATTTTGGATGCGATCTTTTTTCGTTATCACGCAACTGGTCAGGTAGTGTAGCCGCCGGTGCGATCATCACGATTACCCTGGTCAACGCGATCGGTCTTCGCGCAGGTGCCGGTATGCAAAACGCGATGACCGTGATGAAAATCATAGCGATGATGGTGTTGATCGGTTTTGGTTTGATGTATACCGCCGAAAGCGTTGTTGAATTCGTACCTGTGACTCAAGTCATGAAGGGGGGCCTGGTCGTGGCGTTTTTAAGTGCATTGGTTCCGGCGCTTTGGCCATATGAAGGAACGACCGACGCCGCCAAGATGGCCGAGGAAATCAAGGACGTGCATCGGGCGATCCCGCGGGCGTTAATCGGTTCCACACTGCTGGTGATATTGATTTATATTTTAGTGAATGTGGCTCTGATGAATGTGGTGCCGCTTCATGAAATGCGCGGGATGGAATCGGTACCGGGCGAAGCGATGGCTCGCATCTTTGGGCCGCAGGGTCGAAGACTGATGTTGATCATTGCGATGGTTGTGTGTCTGGGGGCGCTGAGTTCGACGGTGTTGGCTACGGTTCGAGTGACGTATGCACTAGCTCGTGATGGTTTGACGTTTCGTGTGCTAGCGAAAATGTCCAGGTCTCAGTCGCCCGTGCCTGCGTTGATTGTGGTGGCTTGCGTATCGGTGTTTCTGGTGCTGATGCGCAACTTCAGCCAGGTGTTGCAAATTTATTTCTTCGCCAGTGCGATCTTGTTTGGTTTGTCTTATGCGTCTTTGATTATTTTTCGCAGACGCGAGTCGTCTTTTCCGAAACAGGTGTTCCGCTGTCCGGTCGGGCCGGTGTTGGCTGTTCTGTTAATTTGTATTCAACTCGCCATCGCGGTGAACATCGCCTACCATCAGCCGAAGGACGTGATGTATACTGTTCTTATGCTGATCACGCTAGTGTGTTTCTACTTTGTCTGGAAAAGATTTAATAGACACACTAACACTTCCAACTAGTCTTGAAATTTGTTCCCAGCGTAGCGCTGGAGCCAGAATCGATTCTCTTGCTTAATCGTTATATATATTTATAGTGTGAGAAAGGCTTCTCGCCTCAGCCTTTTTTGATGATCACACATCGGCTGCACCCGCAGGTTTTATCTGCTCTACGCGGAGGGTCCGTGAGTTTTTTCGCTGTCGGCGAGTGTAACGTGGGAGGCCACGAGCTTGACATGAAAAGTAGTCCCTTCGCCGACCACACTCTCGACTACAATCTCACCGCCGAGTTCCGCGACAATTTTTTTCGCCGCAGCGAGTCCCAGTCCGGTGCCGCCCTGACCTTTGGAGGATTGGAAGGGATCGAAAATTTTATCGAGTTGGTCCTGCGAAATCCCCGGGCCGTTATCACCGATCGACATCATCACGATGCCGCCCGAGGCATCGTACTGGGTGGAAATAATGACTCGCCCACCCTCATCGGAAACCGCATCGATCGCATTGAGAACAATGTTGTGTGTAACCTGGTGTACGCCGTCGGGATCAATGGGAATCGCGGGGATTTCATCCAGCTCGGTTAAGATCATCACTCCGTGTTCGTCGGCCCGTTTTTGCGATAATGAAATTACATCTTCGATAATTTTGTTTAATTGAGCGGTTTCGATTCGAGGTTGCCGGTCTTTACTGAACGTGAGCATGTTTAAGGTTAGGAGGAAAATTCGATTGAGGTTGCGACTCATCAACTCCCAGCCAGATTTCATCGAATCGAAATCTCTTTTTTTCATACCCAGCTCGACCACATCAGCGCCACCCTGCATTCCCTGTAAAATATTGCGGATGTAGTGAGATAAATAAGCGACGGTTTCACCCGCCGCAGCGAGACGTTCTGTGACGACGCGGGATTCCAACAGTTGTACATTTTCAACGGCCATGCCCGCTAATCTTCCTATCGCGACTACAAGGCGAAGCTGTTCGGGGGTATAGGTGTGGTGCGACATGGAACAATCCAGATGAAAAATGGCCAGTATTTCTCCGCGCACCAGGATGGGAACACAAATAATACTTTGCAGGCCGAGGCTGTGGATACTGTCCTGCTTGCTGTCGGCGGTAAAACGATTGTCCGTCATCGCATTTGCACACAGCAATCCTTCTTTGGTTTCCAACACATGATTGATGATTGTTTTTGAAGTTACGATTTTTTTACGTCGGCCTCTTTGTGGATTGCGAAAGCGTACGATTTGAGGCGTCAGCTCATCCAGTTCGTCATACCGACGCAACAGCAACATACGGTCGACCACCAGATGATCGAAAAGGGTGTCGGTGATTCGTTCCAACAGGGCGTCAACGCTCTCGATCGTGCCGAGGGTTTCGGCGACTTTGTAGACGACATTCCAGGCGGCGACGGCGTCCGCGGTTTCCGGTGCCTGGATGATTACGCTTTCTTCGGAGGCGTCAATCGCAGTTAAAATCGAAGAACCGCCCGAGGGATTGGAGAGATCAAAATCAACATCAACCAAATCCTGCGCCATGGCGGCTGCGGTATAGGGTTGCACATGTTTTTCGGGATTAAAAACCAGTAGTGAACTTCCCACCTTGATCTGATCGCCCTGATTGAGCTTGGTTGGGCTTACGATGCGTTGTCCATTGAGAAAGGTTCCGTTCGAGCTGTTCAAATCGACCAAGAGCCAGGAACCATTGGAGGGTCGCACCTCGGCGTGCCTGCGCGACGCGCTGTTATCGGTCAGAGATATCTGTGCCGATACACGCCCAATGACGGAGGGTTCATTGGGGGTCTGGTATGTACGCCCTTTATCCGGGCCTTGTAATACAAATAAGGTGGGCACCTTGCAGGCTCCACGTCAAAAAAAAGTATCGTCAAATAAAAATGAATCACTCGGCGAAATTGATTTCCTCAGGGGGTTACGATGGCCCGAAAAAAAGACGATCGATTGACCCTTCTGAGAACGCCATTGATTTTAGTGATCGTAGATGAACATGTCAATCGAGGATTGAAGTGGTGATGTAGTGATATCGGACTGAGCGATCGCCTATAAGAGCTGCGGGATATCGTACACTACAAATGTAAGAGGGGTACGCAGTGAACCTGACGTTTAAGGGCAACACTTTATAGGCCGACAGATATGCAGCGGTCTTAAAGAAACATGTCAAGGGTGAAAACTGCGCTACCAAAATGACCTCGGCGAGCAACGCTGTGGGTATGCGCTTTTAGGATAATTGGTATGGCTGAGCGAAGTAATCCAACAGGATATCAAAAGCTTGTCGAGCAGACAACGCCGCCATTGCCGCCTCGGCGTACCGCAGAGGATGAACTGGATTCACTGATTAATGTTCTCAAACGCAGAGAAGAGAACGGTTTGTCCGGGCATTCGATTCAGGATCCACTTCAATCGTTACGCGAAATGATGATCAATGAACTCGTACCCATCTTCGTGGAAATTGTCGAGAAGTATTCCAAGTCGGGTATTTCCATGCAAATGGACGCTTCCAACTTTCTTGAAGGGGGGCGCGAAATCCGTTTTGAACTGGGAATTGGTGAATACCGATCTCACCTGCAGGGAACGATTACGGGTGAAGCGATCGCCTTTCATGAGACACGCTATTCACCGGACTTTCATGGAGAGTTGACCGCGGGTCCCATGATTCGACTTCGATATCTCAACGGAAAAACTTTCCGTGAATTTATTTGTGAACGTCTATCCACACTGATTCGCACCGCCACCCGTCGAAGATAATCCAACTTACAATTTGATTCGCAGCGTTTATGTTCAGCTGGTTCTCAACCCGTGTCCGTGAGTCGCGGCTGGGATTCTGAAATGCTCACCGGAATCCATCCTGACGCTGCAACACACTGACGGACTCTCGTTGTATGGGGAGCTTTGATGTTCAAATGTCATTGTTGTTGGAATACGAACTAAGGAATGTAGCGTTTTCCCTGATCGACATCTTTAAGCCGACCTTTTTGTATGTATTCCTGAACCTGCAGGCGAAATTGTTCCATGCCGGGAGGTTCCGAAAACGCGGCCTGGATGGACCAACGGGGTTCTTGTGTTTCGCAGATGCGTTGTAAGAGTGGCTGCAAATCGTCAAAGGTCATCAGTTGCTGTCGAATGGGAAGGTGTTTCCACAGCCTGGCTTTGAACAGCGGCATGACGCGAGGCTCTTTCATGAAGGCATAAATTTCATCGCGTAAAATAATCTCCGGGGTTTCCATGTGACGACGCGTGTTGATATCGTTTTTGGTGTCGATCATCCAGATGTCATAACACTGCCGGGCTTTGATCATCGAAGTGACGGCTGCCTGTTTCTGGTTAAGAGAAAATTGTTTGAGCGAACGACGCACAAAACTTCGGATAATCGCGCTGACCGCACGATAAGTCTGAAGCTGATTGATAATGTCAGCCATTACAAATTCGTCGAGCGTAATCAGATAAATATCCTGCGTGCTGCCGTCGGGGTGTGGGTTTTTTTCGCGAAGCCAGGAATAGTATTGCGTGGCGAGCTGGACGTTTTGCTCACCCCCTTCCAGGTATAACAATTCAATCCAGTTGTGCATGTTGGTGACCATGCCGTTGAGGAACTTCTTGCCCGGCGTGCCTTCGACGAATCGGGGATCCTCCCCAAATTGTTCCTTACCCAGTCGCAGATAGGTGTCATACAAATAAGGAATCAGTCGCGTGTCGGGAGTGAGTTCCAGATAAGACGAATAGGGATCATCGAAATCGGGATAAAACGTCATCTGTCCTCTCATGATTAATTGTTGCAAAGAGAAAAAGACGAATCGGGCGGTGTTCATCTGGTCCGCTTCGTTGATGTTCGCGTACCCTTTGGCCTTTTCATTTCCCATCGTTGACCAGTACAGAGAATGAGAGAAGGCATTCCGCCAGTCGAGCGGCCCGTATTGTTCCACCATCAACTTGTACATAAAATCAAGATCGAATCGGTGTTCTTCACGCAGAATTTTTGATCGAATGGTGGACAACAGTCGTTCCAACGTTTGCGCGACTTGTTCATCGGTAAAGATTTCCAATCTTCGTTGTAATAGAGAATCCGCTGTCGATTTTGTATTGGGATCGACCAGGTCTTCCATCTGAAGTTCAGGACGAATATGGCGGGCGACAAAATCCAACAGCGTTTCGTCTGTGTTCAGATCAACCTCGGCCAGGCGTTCCACCAGCATGGCCACTGGTCCTTCATCACGAATCAATTGATCCAGATCGCGCGGTGCGGCGACCATTTTGTGAAACCAATCGTAATACTCCTGATCGTTCAACACGATAGGGGGCGGTCCCAGGATGCGTTCCATCTCTACCGCCAGCACGCGTTTATAATTGAGGTGTTCGTCGTCCATGAACCCCCCGATCTTATTCCAATAAATCCAGGCGAGTTCTTTGTAGAGCGAAACGGATCGCGGATTGTATTGAATACCTTTATCTCGCAAAATTTTTATTCCGTTGGAGACCCATTTCCATCGCGCTTCGGGAGTATATTGTGACACCGAGATGTTGTAAGCCATGTTCCAAGCCGCGTAGGCCCAGACTTTCGGAAAGCGGGGTGCGAGAGCACAGACGGTTTCGTGAAGCTGCAAGGCTTCGTAGGTTCTTCCTTCTTCCTTCAATCTTTCCGCGCGAATCGCCGCCCAGTCAATCGCCAGCGCACGAAACGTGCCCAGTTTTCCCATCAGGGCGATCCCCGGCGGTAATCCCTGAATCGTGTCCGGATCAATCACCAGTTGATGTTTTTTGCGTATATCGTTAATGGGTCGAATCAACAATCCCGCCAGGATAAAGGATAGAATCGTGATGGTGATCGCAATGATCTGGACGGTGGATTCTTTTCGCATGGCTTTTTGTCGGGCAGCCAGGTGTTCAGGTAGTTGATAGGAAATCGTTTCGGACATGTTTTTTTTAATCGATCATCTTAGATCGAAACCTCCGCAACTTCTCGGCGATGAAAAAGCAGCATCGCCAATCCTAAAACGATGACTGTTTTGATCACCGCCAGATCAACGACACCTTGCAGCACCCACACCAGACTCACGTTTCGACCGTTGACGAAAGATTCGACTGCGTCGTAACGGGCGAAGTCCGGAATAATCCAGTGTAACACTTGATAGAGCTGTGTAATGGAATGCATAAAAAATTCATTCGTAGAATCAAACATGCTGGAGTAATCACCGGATGAGAAATCGAGCGCTTCAGAAATAAACTGTCTGGTACCCGCGAGGATGTATATGGTGAACGAACCCAGGCAGGCGACCGGGAAAGAAAAAGCGGTAGCCATGAACAGGGCTACGGCGGCCAGGAAAATAAGCTTGCACCACATCAGGATCAACAACCGAACAAAATTCCACTCAAACGAGCCGACGATGAATAACACTTCTACCCGGTCAGATTTTCTGAATTCAATGACATTGTTGTACTGCGGCTCGTCGGGGTGCGTGTTTTGATTGTAAAATCGAACCGTTAGTGTGTGGTCCGCAGCGACGGCATCAGACGGACACAGCACTGTATGAAACCGACCGACCATATGGCGCATGGGTTCATCGTAGACCGGGGTGCCCTTGTAAGGATCACCGAAACGCCACAGTGAACGAAAAATTTCGTCCGGTGGATATTGGGTGACCTCTGCTTTGTACCGGATTTGGATAAAATGACCCGGCGAGCGATCCACCAGCACATTTTCAAATTCAAACAGTCGCACATCCACCGGGCCGACGATGCGCCATCTCGCTTCGTATTTGCTGGCTAGCCTTCTTTTTTCCTCCGCAGGTCGAAAGTCGAGGACATCATCGTATAATCCTTCTTCGACGTTGCGATCGAATTCTATTTCCGCATCACGCATGAAGTTTGGAATTTTTACCGGCAGTGCATGGCGAGCGACTAAAATTTCATTGTTGAGTTGAAACTCGTCGTACCGCTCATCAATGGGCGGGTGAGTGTAGCGGATATAGTGAACCATGCTGTACATCGTAATGCCTGCGACCGTCACCAACGCCGCATTTAACAGTACAATCCCAAGCCACTTTCCGAGAATAAACTGCCAACGTGAAATGGGTTTGGTGACCACCAGATAAATTTGTCGGTTGACCAGTTCGTCGCTGAGTGAACGGGACAGGAAAATGGTGAGCATCCCCAGTAACACGCCGGTAGCGGTTAATCCATACATTAAAAAACTCTGAACCGTCCCGGTCAGTGAGCTGTCACCGGATGTAGAGAAGGGCAGAGCCAATACCACGAAGCTGATCATCAGAATAAAAACCAGAGCGATTTTCATCCGAATCCCTTCGGCGATCATTTGTCGTGCCACAGCCCATGTTTTACTCATGACGTTGAATCACTCTGCGAGGAATCCGGGTCAAGCTGGCTGTCGAGCAATCCATCGATTACACTTTGATCCGCCAACGGTGCCTGGCGAGGCGTGTCCTCATGGCTGGCGGGTGTATCCGTCGCAGTCTCCTGTGTGGCCGGGATTTCCTGGGGGGTATCCTTTTTATTCGTAGACAGCAAATCGTCAAGCACTTGGTGGTCAGGCTCGGGTTTTTGAATCGCGGCGGTCGATTTCAGCAAAGTGGGTTCGATGGTTTCTGCGCGGGGTTCGGTGCGTATTTCTGACGCGGACACCAACGATTCGACTATCGTTTGTGATTCTGTGACCGCTGGGGCCTGCAGAAAATCGGGCATTTTTCCGCCCTGACGTGCCCCTGACGTTTGAATGTTCGCCGCTTGTGCCTCTTCCACGATTCGCAGGAAAAAATCTTCCAGCTTGACGCGTGGATTGGAAACTTCCATGATATCTTTTTTTTCCAGACGTTGAATCACGTCACGAACCTGGCGGATCGTGCCTTCGTTCAATTGAGGAACCGTAATCTGTGTTACGTTCCGTTCGCGGAGCAGTTCATCGATATCGCCCACCGCACGCTGCTGACCTCCGTATAGGATTGTGACCCGGTCGCATACGTCCTCGACGTCCGCCAGCATGTGACTGGAGAGGAGTATGGTTTTTCCTTTTTTTCCCAGGTTTTGAATCACGTCTTTGATTTGACGCGCTCCGATGGGATCGAGGCCTGAAGTGGGCTCGTCGAGAATTAAAAATTCCGGGTCGTTGATCAACGCCTGAGCGAGTCCGAGTCTTCTAGCCATCCCCTTGCTATATTCACCAACGGGTCGTTTCGCCTCGTGGCGTAAACCCACCATATCCAGGAGCCGATCGATTCTATCTTTTCTGATCTTGGTGGGAATGCGAAATAATTTGCCGTAATAATCCAGTGTTTCATGGGCGACCAGGAATCGATAGAGGTACGACTCCTCAGGCAGGAAACCGATTCGTGATTTCACGAGCACGTCGGAAGGGGGTTGGCCAAATACGGAAATTCGACCACGGGTCGGGTAGAGCAATCCCAACAGCATTTTAATCGTGGTGGTTTTTCCTGATCCGTTCGGTCCGAGTAATCCAAACACTTCGCCCGCATGAATTTGCAGACTCAAATCCTTGACCGCTTCGACGCGCGGTCTGCGCCAGAAATCCTTAAACGTTTTACAAAGACCGGCGGTCTGAACTACCGGGTGATTTTGATCCACCATGATTTACGCCTAGAAGAAAAAAACTAAAAAATATCGAGCACGCCACCCATCGACCGTTTAATCGTATTCCCACCCCACGGGTACATAGCGTTCTTTCCGGAGCTTGGAGGGGTCGAATTTCTGTTCCTGCAATCGTCTTGCTTCCTCTACGCGGGTCGCTTCAGGATCTAGCGGGATGTTCAAACGAAAGGTGGCTAGCGATGGCCTGTACATTTTTGTGACGCCGCCATAGGAGAAGATATTTCGTTTGGTGTCCTCCCACAATCTGGCGATGAGCAGATGTGGATTCCGCTGGTACTCCGGCAACAACGTACGATACATTTCGACATCGCTTTGCATCAAGCCTACGATTTGTGACAAGTATGCACCAACATCCTTAATTGCCCGACCCGCCTCGCCTTCCACTCGATGGGTTAAGATTTGATCCACTTCCTGTTGAAGTTCATCGGTGGGTTCGTGATTGGCTTTGGCTAACTCGAGTTCATCCAACACCCTGAGCAGATCAACATAAGCGGCTCCCGCCGCTTCGTTGAGAATTTTTGTACGTTGTTGTTCTGCCTCACGGATTTTCTTTTGTTTTCGGTTTTCTGATTGTTGTGTGCTGTCGAACGCCACCCGTACCGTAATCGGCGGCGTGGGTTCGTGCATTTCGATTCGAGAAAGTGTAATTCCCGTTTTTAACGACGTGAGTTTTTCATTCACACGACGTTTCATTTCCTGTTGGACATAATCCACGCGTGTGCGAATCAACTCTTCCGCCGTCAGTTCGCTGGCGATCTTAATGCCTGCGTTTTCCACCAGTTTGAGAATCAGATTCTCAGCGGCCTCCACCTCTTTACCGATCACTTGTGAAACGTATTGACTAACATCATCGATTTTGTAGATCGCTTTCCAGCGTATATGCACCAGTCCCGCATCCGAGGTCATCAACGCACCATCCAAAACAGGGTGTAACCCTGTGGTGGGGCCGCGTGCGATAAAACTCAGTGGCTTGCCGATTTCGTTTCTACGACGCTTAAATGAGTGGCTGTCAATGGCCAGTTCGTTACTTTTGCGTGTGGGCAACGGAACGATTTCGTCGATCGGAAAAGGAAACGCCCAGACTAACCCCGCTTCGTGAGGGGGTTCGGGTTTGAGTTGACCCATGCGCAAGACCAGCGCCTGTTCGTGGCTTTCAATTCTTCTGACATTGGAAAACAGATAGAGGATCACCAGGATACACATGATCCCTTTGAGGATGCGAAAACTGGCACGCAGTGCATCCGCCAGCGATTGATTAGCGGCGTCGAGCGGTGCTTCCGCCGTTTCCAAATTTCGATGAGTGTGTTGATCTTGATTTTCTGCCATCGTTAATCTGCTTTCGAAACCTGTTTGGGATCAGTCAATAATGTGCGAGGATCGATGCGATGGCTGGACGCGTCTTTGCTGGGAATCGCCCGACGTACATCTTCTTCAAATAAATTCCACGGCGACTGGTCCGAGGTCATAATCAGCGTGGTTCTGCGCCGGAGTGCTTCCTGCAGTGCGCGAAGCTCATCCAGAAAAATTCGCAGTTCGGGATGTTCATCAAATTCCTTGTAATAATCGCTGACCACCCATTGGGCTTCGGCTTCGATCTGTGCGACTTTTTCTCTGGCCGACGCCAAAATGCGTGCTTCCGACGCGGTGGCATCCGCGAGGATGTCGTTGGCCCGAGCGTCGCCTTCAGCCTGATAGCGAGCCGCCTTGGCTTGTTCGTGCGATTTCATACTGTCGAAGATGGCTGTGGTCACCGATTCGGGTAAGCCCAATTTACTGAGTCCAAAATCAACCACTTCAATACCGTATTCGTTGATCGCGTCACGAGCGACCGCGACCTTGATCGTCTGTTCAATATCACGAATTTTTCGATCTTTCTGATTGGTCGAAATAAATTCCTTGAATTTTCGTTGGCCGATGACCGCCTGCATGTGTGACACGATCGTGGTACGTAGTTTCTTTTCACCCTCGTCCACACCGCTGGGAAAATTCGTGTGAAATTTTCCCGGGTCCGTAATGCGCCAGAGCGCAAACGTGGTAAGGATCAGATTTTTTCCGTCGGTGGTGCGTGTTTCTTCGGTTTTGGTTTCCAATGTGCGAATACGTTTATCGTATTTGACATAGGTTTGAATGGGCGGGGGCCATTTGTATTTCAAGCCCGGCTCGGTGATCGCCTCTTTGTCCGGCTTGCCCCAGGTCTTCTTAATGGCGACCTCGGTAAAGCGGACTTGAAACGTACACATGTAGAGCAGGAGTACGCCGGCGACGACAACCGCAGCCAATATAGTACCCAGATTTTTCATGATCGATAGACTCCGTTTATGGATTTACTGGCCTGGGTTTTTCTTCATTTCTGTATCCACGCCGTCACTTAATACCTGATCCAGACCGCCGATTTTGGCGGTTTCATATTCGATGATGACTTTGGATAAATCACCCAATATAAGATACTTACGAATATCATCGAGGTCCTGGATGACTTCAAGATTTTTTCGTTGTTTATAAAGATTAGGAGCAGCTTTGTAAGCGACCAGCTCCGTCTTGAACACTCGCGCTTTGGTCGCGGCCTCAGAGATTTTCCGGCTGGCGCTGGCATGGGCAAACGCGATCATCGCCGCGGATTCACCACTCGCGCGGGGAATCCCTTTTTCTTCGTTGCCCAAAAACAAATCATCAATCCGCTGTTCCGCTTGGGTCAACGCTTCCGTATCTACTTTTTCCTGCGATTGCAATCGATCCTTTTCGCGAATCGCTACGTCCAGGCTTTTGGCTCGGGCTTCGGTGCCCGCGATTTCAGTCAGGATTTTCCTGGCTTGACCCTCTGCGGCGTTGATGATCGCGAGCATTTTTGTTTGCGAGGCGATGGCGCTTTGGAAGCTGGCGGCGACTTCGTTTTTCGCTGGAGGGTGGGCACCACGAATTCCCACAAAGACAATTTCAATGCCCACTTCCAATTTTTCCAGACGTTGTTGAATGGAGGATTTCAGCGCCCGATTAAAAGCGACGCGGCCCGGACCCATCAACTCGTCGATATCCACGCCAGCTGCATAATCCGCGAGGTACTGATACGCGATCGATTCCAACAGTTTAATCGGATCAGTATAGTGATAGAGAAAGTGGTGGATATTGTTGATGCGGTATTCAATCGGGATGGACACCATTAACAAACTGACCGGATTACTGCGAGCGGTGTCGTCTTCGGAATCCGATTCAAGTTCGAGGGCGCGTTCGTCAGAAGATTTGGGAGACGCCACGAGCAGCATTAACTCCGCGACGAAGTCATCATGTTCTTCGGTCCAGATGATCGCTTCCTCGTGGCCGTGACCGTGTCCGTCCTCTTCATCATCCACGGGTTCACCGATTACCAACTCCGCAATCTGTGATACCGGGGCACGCCGAATGGTGTCGATCGGGAAAGGCCACTTCACATGAAAACCGGCTTCGAGTTTTTCACCGTCTTTTTGTACGAGTCGACCAAATCGTTCGACGACCGCCGCTTCGTTGGCGTCGATCACGACGAAACTGGATAACGAAAGGACAATCATCGCGGTGACGACGATGATCGGAAATAACCATCGTTGTAACAATTGATAAAACCAGGTGGAGCTGACTTCAAACCCGAATTGATAGTTTATCGCTTCCGCGATCGATTTTGTGATGCTTCCCGGTTCCGACGTCAGGCCGAGCAGCCGACTATCGAAAGAGGGTCTGGACAAGATCTCGGATTGACGCGGGCGATAAAAATCAAAGACGAAATTGGCGACCATCTCGAGACCCAGCACGACCATCAACACCCGCGTAAAGTAAGTCATCAGCGGTTCGACCCAATCAATCGTCGTCGACATCAACGCGACCGACAGGCCCAGGCAAATCAACGCGTTACCCGCCATGTAGGTGGCGCCTGCGTGAAGCAATCGCCAGTCGCGAAGTTGCGACAGTGCCATGGCGTATCTCGCGTAAAGAAAACAGATAAATCCGATCCCCACGATGAACCACATCATCATGGTTGGGTTTTGTGTCCGTGCCATGCCGCCATGTTGAATCGTTTTGAAGGTGTCTTCCATTGCCCAGCCCCATCCGACGAAGTGGCCGGCCAGAAGAATGAGGGCGACGATAATCGTGGTCGATGGCAGCATCCAGCGGATCATCCAACGGAGACGATTTTGCTCAAGCAGGATGGCTTCGTCCTCCACATCAAAGATGGCGGTGGTCGTGCCGGATTCTCTGGCATGAACCAGTTCGACCGATTCCATTTGCTCAGCGCGTACGCGTCGCACCTGCTTGAACACCAGAAAGAGAATGATCCAGATGGGGATACCCGCGAACATAAATCTGGAGGCCGTCTGGATCGCGGGTGATTCCGCCCAGATCGAAATTCCCAGAAGAGTAGCGTATGAGGCCAGCTGCAGGAGAAAGCCCAACGCCGCTACATGCTGGGCTCGTCTGTCACTAAGAGTCGTGGTTTCTGCCATATTGTTAATCTTTACAGGTTTCTGTTATGCGCATTGAACCTGACTTCAAGTCAGATCGTATCCAAGGGTATCCAAAGCAGCTGCGGGGCTCACCTTGCTGTTCGATCGCGGCAGCTTACAATAAACGAATTCCAGTGCCAATATGTTGCTATTTACGGATGCAGTGGCAGACAAGTTCGCTCATACGAACGCCAAAATCGATGATTAGTCATTCTAACCGGAATCGGTGACCGCAAAAAGATGTTTCAACGCTTCTATACCCTATCACAAAATACGTTTGTCGAAACGATTCGCCAGCCGATTTACGGCGTGATTTTGCTGGCGACCGCAATCCTCATGGTTCTCAACGTGTCGCTGGCGGGGTTTACCCTGGACGACGACAACAAGCTCCTGCTGGACCTGGGACTTTCTACGCTCCTGCTCAGCGGTTTGTTCTTGTCCACATTCAGTGCCGCTGGGGTGTTGAGTCGGGAAATCGAAAACAAGACCGTGTTAACGGTCATTTCCAAGCCGGTCAGCCGCACCTTGTTCATTTTGGG
>CBDTZI010000002.1:0-26787 GCA_965364865.1 uncultured bacterium
GTGATTAACCAAGTCAGCGCACTGTGATAAAGAGACATTTGCGTTTCACTCTGCACCTGAGAATCCTCATACAATCGAGAAGAGATTTGCACCGAAATGATCGACGCGCGAAATGCCTGTTCAAAATGTGGATGCTGCTTGGTGAGTTCCATAAATCGTTGAACCGCTTCGACATGATAACCCAGCCGATAAGTAGCAACAGCCAGGTTGTATCGCACTTGGGGAATAAGAAATTCCATCCGCTCATCCGCCGATTGCAAAAAGAGCTCCGCGTTCGACACAACACGCTTCAACAAATCATCGGATTGCTCTTCTTGTTGTGCTTCAAACAGTAGTCCTGCGATCAGCGCACATTGTTCAAAAGGATCGAGTGTGTCCGGCGACGCACCCTGCGGGATCATTTCATAAACAAAAGCGTTTATATCCTCGCTACGACTCGATTCCCGCCGGGCAAAACGCACCAGAGATCGCCAGGCCTGCTCTCGATAAGTTGACGCTTCCAACGAACGGCCAGTCTGGTCCAACACGGCCGCTCGAGCCTGATAGATCGAACGTTCCAACAAAGCCGCGACCAGTTTCATTCCAAACGTAGAATCATTCTGTCGATATAGCCGATCTTGAAAATGATCAAGATGTTTTAAGGCAACTTCGTATCGACCATCGTCACGATCCACCCGAATACGCTCGATCCACGCCAGTGAAACCGCCCATTGAACCCTCGCCAATTCCTCTTCATCAATCAGTCGGTCCGCCGCGGCAATCACACCACGCAATACATTTCGAGCGTTGTCGTAATGACCAAGCCTCCGTACGGACATACCAGCCAGCAACAACGATTGAATTTGAAGTCGGCTTTGATCGTGAGGGGTGTTTAACAGATTGGAAATCTTATTCAGGCCGTCAATGACTTTGGTAAACTGGCGAGATTTCATCGTATCGCCATCATCGCGACGTAGCGCGTCGTAAAACAAAATCCAAAGGTTGAGATACTCCGCTCGAGGGCCTAATCGATCAAGTTCTTCGACGAATCCCAGCCGCTCCAGGCGTTCAAATTCTGATACCGACAAACTGTCTATCTGTTGATATTGTTGATCCAGTTCTTCTTGTAGCGTTTGTATAACTTCCAAAGCCCGGGCGGTGAGTTTGCCCAGTTTTTGGCGATCCTCCTCGTTCCCACCTCGAAACAAGATGTTCGTAAAATACGGCTGCCCTTCGTCGTACAGCAGTGAATTCGCCAGCATAAACCGCCACTCGAACCGACGTGTATCCTCCGGTAATGTCCGCAACAACTCCACAAGAATTTGATTGGCTTCGTGGATCGCCCGATACCGCTCCTCCGTGGGCCGTACGGTGTCTGCAAACTCCGCCATTTTAATATCGCGAGTCATCAACAATCGATCGATTTCGTTGGAGGGTGGATAGTCTTGCAAATGAAGCTCAAGCAATTCCATTAGCCCTCTTTTTTTCAGACCCGCTCGAAAAGTTGCGGCGTTTAATCGAGTTTCTTCCGCGGGCGTGCGTCCAACAGATGATGGCTGACTGGTTTGGTCAGGGGATGTTTGTGCGCATGCGACAGGAAAATCGACGGGTGAAACCGCCAACCATCCAAACACCATCATCCCAATTACGTTATTGAATTTATGGTTCGGCGAATGCAATTTTTGTACACTCCGCACGAAGGGCTGCGTTCCAACAACTCACGACGTGATCCCAGCGAACGTCATTGCCCGCCACAATCACCACCGGAGTGTCGCGATCAAACCCAGGCTGATCTTGTAACTGCACGAGAAAACCGGATAGTTCTGCAAAATTCTGAGGAATACCATCAAATCGATCGATGGTAATTTTATATTCGTCCAACCCGGGCCCCTCTTGCGAAATCCGAATCACAACAGGGCTGATCGGCAAGGAAACGGTCGGTCGAGCGTTGGTCTGTGGCAGATTGGAAGCCAACAAACCCTCCGCCCGTTCAAACGTCGTCGTCACCAGAAAAAAGATCAACAACAAAAACGTCACGTCAATCATCGGCGCCAGTTGAATCGAAATTGCGCTTTTCCCTTGCGCATAACGATATCGTCGACGGCGGGGCCTGAGCTCGTTTTCATCGCTCGATTTTCGCGCTTCACGTTGAATGAGCCAACTCGCCTTCATCTCTATTCGCTCCGCCCTTCACCGACATGGGCGACGACGTTCAACATGTCTATCCCGTTTTGTGCAATGACGCGCATCACCGCGCGTACATGACCATAAGTCAATCGCTTGTCCGCACGAACGATGACGTGCAAATCACTTGACGCTAGTTTCATGCCGGCCAATCGGTCAGAAATCATACCCAGCGATTCGGGTCGGTTGGGGCCAATGCTGTAGAGTACTTCTGATTCTGCAGGATTCGACGGATTCGCCAATCGACAGTTGATGATCACTCGTTCAGGAAGTTTTGTGACTTCGGCACGGCTATCGAAAGGCTTGGGCAATTCCAAAGGGATCTGCTCCGCCGAGGAAAATCGACTCACTAGCATAAAGAAAATGGTGAGTAGAAAAAATACATCGACCATGGGCGTGGCGTTAAACTCCATCTTCGGCGCGTGTGCTCGATTTCTTCGTGAGATTCTCATCGTGTTAACTATCCGAAGCGGCTGGTCCCTTTGTCGATGCATCGGTGGGTGTTGGTGCGGGACGAGTCAGCCCGGCGGATTGCGGCCTGGACGAGGCAGAATCTTTACTACCCGGTTTGAAAACAGTAAGAAGTTGCTCAGCTGTAATCGCACATTCCGCGGTTAACACATCGATGCGATTCCGAAAGAGACCGTATATACTCAAAGCCGGAATAGAGACCGCCAACCCCCAGAACGTCGTAATCAGCGCGATCGCAATTCGATCAGCCACAATACGCGCACCGGGGAAAGCATCGGCTGCGTGAATTTCGGCAAAGAGCAAAATCATACCTGTCACCGTACCCAGCAGGCCGATCATCGGAGCTACGTTGCCAATAATGTTGATGTATTCGATTTTGCGAAAAAGTCTCGACGATCGCTCGTCCAACGTTTCCTCCAACGCCCGCTCCATCGCGATGTACCCGTTGGACGCTTCCAGCAATCCCGCGTGAAGCACATGGCCCATCATACTCGGCTCATCCGCCGTGAATTGGATCGCTTCGAGATATTTTTTTTCCTGTATCAACGCATTCGTCAGCTCGGTCGCATCCGGGGGAACGATGGTGGCTCTGCGTATCGACAGACAATGCTCGATCGTGAGCGAGATCGTCACGATGGATAACGCGATCAGCCCGAACGCGATGTATCCACCTTTCACCACGAAAAAATCGAAATAGTTTATTTCGCTTTGTGTTATCGCGTCTGCAACCGCTCCTGTTTGCGCTTGCGCAGGTAGCACAAACATCATCCAAAGCACAACGACCATAACTCCACTCATCGATATGTAACGTATCAACGTGTATCCTTTCGTATGATGGCTCCTGGATCTTATTCAAAATCACTCAGAACCCGTTCACTGCAAACGGTTCGACATCCATCAAGCAGGCTGCCACTCCCTGATCGCATTTTCTACAAGCTGCCTTGTTTTTTTATCCAGCTCTTTATGTTGCAAACATTCCCGCAGCAACGCCACGGCTTTATCCTGATTCCCCATACGATACAGCAATTCCGCAGCATGATGTAATCCTTTGGGAGCAAGCGGGTGGTCGGGAAAATGAATGGCTATACGCAGGTAAGGCCAGCTGGCTCGAATCAACAAATCCCGAGTGTGGGCAGATTTTTCCAAAACGCGGCCCTTGTGCCACAACAATTCGGGCAGTTGCGGTTTGGGGCAATACTGGATGGCCTGATCCAGCCCCGCCAATGCTTCGGTAAATTTGTTCTCACGAATCACCGTTTCCACGGCTCGAATCATGATCGAATAGATCGAATCCAATCGAATGGGTTTGGGGATGGGCAGCGTAATCGCATCCAGCGCGGCGCCTGTCGCCCTATCATCATCCGATCGTTGCAAAAGATCAAACAGCAATAACGAAAATAAGACTCGTTGAGAAGGATCGAGTTTCTGTTTGCGCCTCAGTTCACCCTCTAACTGCTTGACCGCACGTATCAATCTTCCGCGATGTTTGGTTGAGATCGTTGTTGGAAAAAGCCGAGCCGCCAGAATTTTTCCGGTTTCGCCTGCACGGGCAATTCGGATAAACATGGTTACGGCTTTGTCCAGTTGACCCGCTCGGTCCATCGCCATCAACATTCGCGCCGAGACGAGTCGCACCCAGAAATCCTCACTCAGACGCATTGAACGCTGATAACGAACGATTGATTTCGTGGGTTCTGCGCTGGCTAAGAATCTCTCCGCTTGGTTAAAATCCGCGAAAGCGCTGCCGCGATCCACCATGATCAATTCTATTTCGTCGATCCACACATCCATCGTGCGACCGTCGGCGGTTTGAAAGCGTAATCGCCCCTGCTCAAGCCCGATGATTTTCGCACCGGTGTAGTTGATGTTATGAACAATTAATTGGTCCGCCTGAATCGAAGAGCAGAACAACATACCAAGTGCCATCGCGACAAGCGTAATATCACTGCGCAAATATGAACACAATGGGCATCCCCTTATGAAGCTTATCTTTTTTGAACTAGGAGTCATATTCGAGTTTTCTATAGATCAGGGTAGGTCGTTTTCGGATACAAACTTAAATTCTCCGCCGTGTTCTCTCGCCACCGCCTTGAGTAGGTCACTTCCCGCCCGATCAAGATAGGCGATCGTAAACATCCGCACGGTTCGGTCGGGATTCCATTCATCCAACATGCGCATAAAACGCGGTGTCGCTTCGAGACTATCTGATAAGAGCCCATCCGACAACAAATAGATCAAATCGGGCTTCATCGCAAAAGCACGGCGCATCGCGGACTCCGGCCTGGTCGCACCCACAAACTCTACCGAATCGATAAATTTATACGCCTGTTGTTTACGAGCCGTGATCGCGTTGACCAGCTTATTCGGTGAAAATTCCAGCGGGATGCCGGAATTAAAGAATATGATGTGAAACTTCTGACTTCGTCGCAGGGCAGAAACGGATCGTTTTAATTCTTCACGGACATAGATCGAAGTGTCAATCATCGACGCACTACGATCAACCACATAGACAACTTTTCTCACCCCCCGCGCGGAACTGCCCAGACCAAAAAACTCCGGGCCAGCCTGATCGCGAATCGAAAAACCTAACTCGGAAAAATCTCCACCCCCCGCACCAATTCCGATAATGGAAAGGTCCGATTTTCCAGTCGATCGTGCTTGCAGTTGAGGACTTTGCGGTTGGGGAGAAAATCGAACCAGAGGCGTATCCGTGGGCACAGGCAGATCTGCCTGATGGGGATTGGCGGTATCATAAGGTGAGTCATCCAACGCTCCAAGGAGCGTAGCTCGCGTGGTGGGTGGAGCTGCGTCGACCCGTTCCGCACGATACGGAAACGCCAGCGCGAACATCAACATCAGACCTATAATGTGAAAAAGTAGCGACATCGACCAGACCATCAACATGGTCCTCCCCGAAAGATTCACCGAAGCGGAGCCGCGATGTTGGGTGATCACTGTTGTTGTTTCGTCTTGGTGATCAATGCTGGAGGGTGATGTCATGAGTTCAATTCCTGGTCGACGCACGCAGGCATCAGTTCATGATCGCGCCCGGCCTGGGGGTAGGTATGACCGTTACGGCACCAATTCAAAAGGCCCGCTCACAGTAGCGCTGCGGGTATATGCAACCGAATCCAGTCTGTGTTTATTATAGGCCCAATCTCCCCGCTCGTCAACGATTTTCATCCCAATCAAGTTGATCCTTTTGGGCCACGGACAAACAACATCTTCGCAAAAAACAGGTGAATAGCCATATTATTGATTTCATCGTAGGATGGTGTGGGTTATAACAGAAACAAAATAGACAAGACTTTTTACAGAAGAAGAATTCATTCATGATGTCGATCACGACAATACTATTTTCGGTCATATTGACTTTTGTCAGCGCCTTGATGCTTACACAAGAAACGACGGCTACGGACACCGTCGAAGTGAAGAAAGTTGCTCTACCTTCGCCCCCCAAAGTGAAACCCGCTCTGGTCGAGGGGTTTGATGATATCGCATCTTATGAACAGTCTGTATCCGATCGCCTGACGAAGTTAAAAACTCGCCTCGGCGAAACAAAAGATTTGAACCTTCGTACAGAGTTGTTGCTCGCAGAGGCTAACCATATTCTTGCGTATCAACTGGAGCCCGCCTGTACTTCCATACTATTGCGAATCGATCCCCCATCAGCTCCCACTCTGCCGTATTTTAAGCAGGTTGACCTTGCGTTGGATCACGCATCTAAAACGCTCGATGAGCTAAAAAGTTCGCAGGAAAATCCTGATGAACAAACCCGTCAGATCGGTCGATCTTTGGATATTTTGCGATCGTTCAACCGTGCCCTTCGAGCCTATTTATTGAAAGATGCTGAGGAACCTTATCGGGAAGCGAGACGGGCTGCGACCGGCTTGTCCGCGTTAGTCGAACAGGATGACGCACAAATCAGCTCAGCAGCCCTTTTCTGGCAGGCGTGTTTGCGGGGACTGGAAGAAGACCCTTCATCGGCCTTGTCGCGTTTGGACTACGCTTTACATAACATTTCCAAAGCCACACACCCTTTTTCGTTTTATTCGCGACTGTTAAGATGCAGGCTGTTGGCCGACCACGAAAGTTACCCGTTAACTTTGTCATTGTTATTGCAGATGGAAGAGCATAGCCTTGAGTGGTTTTTCGACGCGTCCTCACGAAAACAATCAACCACGACCCTTTCGCTAATGAGAATTCAAACACTGCGCGAGTGGCATGATCATCTCGACGACAAACTACACAACAAGGAACGTCAATGGTGTGCCAAAAAAATCCAGCAGTTGATCGATAGCCGCTTTGATGGCGATCGTAAATCTGTGATGCGACTCCTGCCCGCCATCCCCATCATCGTACCCATTCCGGAGTAACTATTTCAAAACCGGCTTTTCTTTCTACGCTGTACGTCGGTTTCGTTTTGGAAATCGATAGATCCACAACGTCAGGCCGCTCAGCGATGTCAACACCGCGAACACACTCGCAGCGGTTAGCAGCGGATGATTAAAATCGTCACGTTCGCTGTAGTCCATAATGTGTAGCATCCATAAAAAATCGAAAATGCGAAATGGTTTATTGCGACGTTTAAGCACATCGCCGGTCACCGGTGAAATATATAAATGCGTGTTCTTTGGGTGATCGAATATTACCTGATAGACCGGCATGGGGCCACCACGAAATTCCAAGGGAGGCTCGCCTTGTAGAAGCTTGAAAGATGTGATCTCCGCATCGGGCTTAAAGTCATCCTTAGCCGCCCGGCGTATTTCCTCTTCGGTTACCTTGGTAATGACTTCGCCGGTAGTCGCATCCACCGCTAATTGAGGCCGTTTGCCCTCGGTGTACATTTCATAGACTGTGCGATCAAACCGCTGCCGTAATCGAACACGGGTGATATCACCACTGATCTGATTCTTCACTGCGTCAATCGCTTGTTTGGGCGTAATTTGAATTCGATCCACTTGCACCACCGGCGGTGGTTTCTGGGTCGCTTCAAAATCACCATGCACGTTATCAATATCCAACAGGGTAAAAACCAAGCCGCTGACACTCCACATCAACAATTGCAATCCAACGATCAATCCCAGCCAGCGGTGCAACAGATACCATTTTTTTCTGCTCAACATAAAGATTAACCTCTTCAACAAAACCGCTATTTCCAGGTCAATTATTTGATTGTAGATCAGGTAGATAAAGGATCGACCCGGCCTTTAATTCCAGCGCATCTACATGGCCAATGATTTTCAAATCATCCTCAATCAGAGCGTGTACATGGGTACTGGAATCATGGTGTGTTAATATACCCGCTAAGTCTTTGCCGTAAAATCCGACCAACGTCGCATTGATGTCATACCACTGGTTACGATAGGGCTGATGGTTCGTCGATTCACCACTCTGAGCCGCAGCCACTGGACATTGGCCGCTAAGCACATGGACCGAAAGGTGTTGAAAATTCCCTGTCACCATAAACGGAAATACTTCGTGGCTCGACAAACCATGTTGGTTGGCTACTTCAAGAATCCAATGATCGAATTGTTCATCTGTAATGGATTGATCCACCCGAATTTTTTTCCAGGACGGCACATAAGACACCGCGAGCAAAGTCGCCCGGGTCTCGTTGGCAGGATGATTGGAAGTTTTTAATTTTTGAGAGTTTTCACATTTGGAAACCCACACTCGACCGTTGTGGATCAGTATTTCACCCGTCAGGTTTTCCAGTGCGCCGAGGCCATAAGCGTGAGGCTTGTTTGAAAAGTCGGCAAGCCGTACACGGCCTTGCGATTGTCCATCGCGTAACACTTCGCGTAGCGTACCCCATCTGGATACACGACCATCCCAACGACTGGACACACAACCCGAATGAAAAAAACTCATCGCGGCTACGGTCATGACTACTACAAAATACTTCATTTCAACCCTCTTTGTACTAAACGTAACTCTCTTTATACTCCGACATCAACCGGCACATTCTTTTGAAGTGAAAAAATATTTCCGCGAGCGAATCGAAATTTGAATTCTTCGATCGAACTGTACAACACCGGCACCACGAGCATGGTAACCACCTCGATCATCATCCCGCCGAACGACGGAATAGCCATCGGCACCATAATGTCCGAACCCCGACCGGTCGAAGTCAGCACGGGAATCAACGCGAGGATCGTCGTCGCGGTGGTCATCAAACATGGCCTGATTCGACGTTGACCTGCTTCAACGGTCGCGGCATGAATTTCCTGAACAGATTGAACTTCCTTTTTTTCAAACGAGCTTTTCAAAAACGTAGCCATCACGACACCGTCATCGGTCGCAATTCCAAACAACGCCAGAAAACCAACCCACACAGCGACACTCAGATTAATCGTCTGAACCTGAAACAGATCACGCATGTTTGTACCGAATATGGAAAAATCCAGGAACCACGGCTGGGCATACATCCAGATCATGATAAACCCGCCCGCCCACGCTACCGCGATCCCCGAAAACACCAGGCCGGTGGTTAACGTAGATCGAAACTGCAGGTACAAAATTAGAAAGATGATAAACAACGCCACCGGAACAACCACCATCAAAGTCTTTTCGCTTCGGATTTGATTTTCATAGTTTCCTGCGAACGAATAACTCACGCCCGCGGGAATGACAAACTCGCCGTTATCGATTTTCTGCTGTAAGTAATTTTTTGCGTCCTCAACCACGTCCACTTCGGCAAACCCGTCTTTCATGTCGAACAGCACATACCCGACAAGAAAAGTATCCTCGCTTTTGATCACCCCGGGTCCGCGAACGTGATGGATCGAAGCCAATTGGATTAACGGTATCTGCGTACCGTCCGGCGCGGGAATCAATATACGTTCGATGGATTCGAGGCTGTCACGAAGTTCACGCATATAACGGACGCGCACAGGGTATCGTTCGCGACCCTCCACCGTAGCCATGATTTTTTTACCACCGATCGCCACCTCGATCACATCCTGCATCGCCCGTACCTTAATTCCATATCGGGCGATGGCTTCGCGATCGATATCGATTTCGAGATAAGGCTTACCCACGATACGATCTGCAATCACCGCCGCTGGTTTGACCGAGTGCACTTCCTTTAAGAATTTTTCAATCTGGTATCCCACCTTTTCGATCGTATCCAAGTCCGGACCTTTGACTTTGATTCCCATGGGTGCACGCATCCCACTTTGAAGCATGATCAGACGCGTAGAGATTGGTTGCAACTTTGGTGCGGACGTACTTCCGGGCACCTGAGCCGCCTTAACAATCACATCCCAAATATCATCCGGTTTTTGAATTCCGGGCCACGCATCACGGCCCGGGTTCAGATCAACATCTAATGCGGGTCGCCACAACCTGAATGGCCGGCCGTGCGATTCGGGAATGAGTTGATTATTTTCATCCCGCGCAAATCGTCCCTGTACCGTGTAAGGCTCACCATCCGCAGCCAACAACGGTGTCCCATCTTCGCTGCGAAATAGATCGGTATCGTCTTCATCGTAACGATACGTCAGTCGCGAGCCGTGCTTATCCAGCAAAAACTCCGGATAATAATTGATCACCGTCTCCACCATCGAGATGGGAGCCGGGTCCAGCGGACTCTCGACCCGCCCCAATTTTCCGACCACCATCTCAACCTCGGGGATAGCACCAATAGCTTTATCCTGAATCTGTATCACGTCCAACGCTTCACCGATGGAAGCATGTGGCATGGTGCTGGGCATATAAAGGTAGGAACCCTCATCCAGCGGGGGCATGAACTCCTTACCCAGACCCGGAAATTTTATCGCTAAATATCGCATTGAAGGCTGTCGCGAAACAACATCCGGAAGCCAACCAAACACACGATCAAACCCCATCCAAACCATGCCACCGAAAAGAATAATGATCACCGGGATCGATAAAAAAGTAAGTTTGTTTTTCAAACACCATCCCAACAGTCGGCCATAAATTGACTGAAAAAACTTAAAAAAGGCCAACAACCCACCGATCATCATCACCACAAAGATCGCGTTTACACTCAGACCTTCCTGAGCACCCAGCGGCAACCAATCCTCCGACAGCGCGATCACTACGATCAACAAGACAAAACCGCTGGTGATCCAGTTTGTACGCGACGTAATCGCCTTCGGGAGAAGGGGTGACACCAGACAGTACGCGCCGATGATCATTAACAGCAAACCCGCCCACCACCAATTCATCAGAACACCCAGCAAGATACCGGCTAATAAAATCGCGCCGTGTAACATGCGGCGAATCTGTGGAAAACGAATCTTTCCGGTAAACAGAATGTGTGCCACGGGTGGGATAATAGTGAGTGCAACGATAACCGATGCAATCAAAGCAAACGTCTTGGTAAACGCCAACGGCCTGAACAGTTTTCCCTCCGCCGCTTGCATGGTAAACACCGGCAGGAAACTGACCACCGTCGTCGACACCGCCGTCAGCACAGCCGAACCGACTTCCGACGTGGCTTTATAAATCACTTCCAGCCGATCTTCATCGGGGTGTGCTTCATCGAGATGTTTCAATATGTTTTCGCATACAATCACCCCCATATCGACCATCGTGCCAATCGCAATCGCAATTCCCGATAGAGCCACCACATTCGCATCCACTCCGGATACTTTCATAGCTACAAAACACATCAACACCGCAAGCGGCAGCAATCCGGAAATCAACAGTGAACTGCGTAGGTGCATCACCATCACAATCACGACCAGAATCGTGACCAGAATTTCCTGGGTCAGCGCCGTGTTAAGCGTGCCCAGTGTTTCATGGATCAAACCACTACGATCGTAAAAGGGTACGATGGTCACTTTACTTACCGTACCGTCCGCCAATGTTTTGCTGGGTAAACCCGGTGAGATTTCAGCTATTTTTTCCTTGACCTTATTGATGGCCGCCAGTGGATTTTCGCCGTAACGCACAACCACCACGCCGCCAACGACTTCCGCACCCTCTTTATCCAATGCGCCACGTCTCATCGCCGGTCCCAACACCACACGCGCCACACTCTTAACATAAATGGGCACGTTTTGGTTGACTTTGATGACCGCGTTTTCGATATCCTCCAGCTCTTCGATAAAACCAAGCCCGCGAATAATGTATTCGACCTTGTTGACTTCGATCGTGCGCGCACCGACATCGACATTGGAAAATTTGACGGCCTTGAACACTTCATCAAGCGTCACGTTATGGGCACGCATCGCGTCGGGATCAACATCGATTTGATATTCCTGTACAAATCCACCGATCGACGCGACTTCACTCACACCTCTGGCTGACATCAACGCATAACGTACGGTCCAATCCTGAATGGTACGAAGCTCGTGCAGATCCCAACCACCAGCCGGGTTCCCATCTTCATCTCGACCTTCCAGCGTATACCAATACACCTGACCAAGACCTGTCGCATCAGGCCCTAGCGCTGGAGAAACGCCCTGCGGCAATGTTCCCGACGGCAAGCTGTTTAGTTTTTCCAGGATGCGCGATCGCGACCAGTAAAACTCTGCGTCTTCGTCGAAGATGACGTAAATCGTTGAGAAGCCGAACATAGAATAGCTGCGAATGGTTTTGATGTTGGGAATGCCCAGCAGCGAAACCGTCATCGGATAGGTGATCTGATCTTCAATATCCTGAGGCGATCGACCGGGCCAGGCGGTAAAAACAATCTGCTGGTTTTCGCCGATATCCGGGATCGCATCGACCGGAACGGGACTACGCGGTATCGCGTCGATGTCCCAGGCAAAAGGTGCGACCCCGATTCCCCAACCCAGTGTCATCAACAACAGTAACCCGACCACCAGTTTGTTTTCCAGACAAAACCGAATCACTCGATCGATGGGCGATGGCGAGGAGGACAGATTTTTCCCGGATCCCTCACGGGGCAAACCGTTAGTCATGGTGATGTCCCCCGGCAGAGGCTTTTTCGCCACCCTTGGGATTCATCATGCTGGGCTTAGCCATGATCTGTAAAGCGCTGTCGATTTTGAAATTGCCGTTCACAACAACCAATTCATCCTCAGCCAACCCTTCGCGTACAATGTAATAATCACCCGCGCGTGGACCGAGCACGATTTCACGACCTTCAAACTTTCCCTCGTCGTCCGGAAGCTGAATATAAACCACCGCTCGTCGACCCGTAATCAGCGGTGCGGTTGCGGGAATGACCAGCGGCGTCTGCGACGGATCGACTTCAATGGGCGCGTAGCCTAAAGACTCCGTCGTTTTCAATGCCATCTCGCAGAGGTCGCAGGTACCCGCCTCCTCCTTGACGATCTCCGGGTGCATGGAACATATCCATTTTCCGGATAGGTGCGAGTCCATCACTTTACCGCCAGCTGCGATCTGAGAATGTACGATCGCCCGTACAAACATTTCCGGTTTTAATCGGCCATCGGAATTATCCACGTTGACGCGTACTTTCACGGTGCGTGTCTTTTTGTTCAGGATCGGATCAATAAACGCGATCGTCCCGCGAAACGTTTCACCGGGGTACGCTTCGGTATGAAATTCAATTTTCTGTCCGTACCGTAGCCACGCCAGGTCGGATTCATACGCGTCGAGTTTTACCCATACGTGCGACAGATCGGCGATGGTGTAAATGCGCATACCGGTCTTGACGTACATCCCTTCCATCGCATGTTTCACAATCACAATGCCGCCGATGGGTGCGAAGATGGTCAGGTGATCGGTGGGTGTGCCACGCTTTTCGATTTCCTTAATTTGCTGGGGTGTGATGCCCCACAGTCGAAGTCTTTCCCGCGAAGCTTCCACCATATTCAACGCAGAGTCGCGTAAACTTTTGATATCCGCGTTTTTCAGATCATCCACCGCGTGAATGGCCTGTAACAATTCTTCCTGTGCGGACAACAACTCTGGACTGTAAAGCTTCACCATGTGATCGCCCTGCTGCACTTCCACGCCGGTGTAATCCACATACAGCCTGTCGAGTCGACCCGGCACCCAGGCCGTTAGATATGCAATACGGGTTTCGTCGTACTCAATCTTACCCACCATGCGCACTTCGTTGGTGACGAATTGTCGCTTGACCGGCGCGGTCTGAATTTTGGCAAGCTGCCGAGCAGCTTTGGACATCGTAAGTATAGGTGCATCACTACCATCATCCAACATTTCACCCGTATCCACCGGGACCATGTCCATTCCACACACCGGACATTCACCCGGCTCTTCCATCGGTGGAAGACATATCATCGCGCAGGCGTATCTCGTTTTCTTTTTTGGTTTCGCGGCTTTCGCCTTTACCGGAATTAAATCCATCCCACATTTGGGACACGAACCCGGTTCGGGCATACGTATTTCGGGATGCATGGAACAGGTCCACTCCGTGTCCGTTTGTTGTTCAGCATATTGATCGGGTTGGGCGGTCGATACGGTGTCATACACCGCACCGTGAAAACCATAACCCACCACAAAGGCCACAATCACAAGGAGAATGATGGGGCAGCGTTTAATAAAAGAAAAAATATTGTTCCAGGATTGATTTTGTTTAGTCATCGTTCACCTGATGATTCGTAATGGTTTCATTCTTAGTGGGAAGATCCCGTCCGACCAACATTTCCAGCTCCGCAAGTCTTTGCGCATGATTCGCCAGCGCCCGATCATAAGAAAGTTCAAACTCCAGCAACACACGTTGTGCATCCACCAGGTCCAGAATGCTTGAAGCCCCCGCCCGATAGGAGGTCTCCGTCGACTTTAGTGATTGCCGCGCCTTGGGAATAAGTGCGTTTTTGTACAGATCGATTTTTCGATTCGCATCACGCAATCGATACAACACCATGGCAGCCCGTGATATCAATTGATTTTCAAGTTGCTTACGATCGGCCATGGCCGCTACAAAATTCGCACGGGATTCGCGCACGCCCGCGGCGTATTTGTTTCGCCAGATGGGAAGATTCATCGATACAGATAACATCCACACGTCCTTACCCGCATCATCTGGTTTTCCGCCAGGGGTGAAACTTTTCCCGATGCTATATAGGTCGATCGCATCACCCATACCGCCGGCGATTCTCGATATGCTTCGCAGCGCTGCCGGATTGGAAAACCCCGCAGGCGATGCCCGTGACGGTGAGCCGACCTCGGTAAAATCCAGCCCCAGCGATAGATCCGGGAAGTAATTTTTCTTCGCCAAGGCAATAGACTGTTGTTGTTTGGTGATGTTGTGACCCAGCGATAACAATTCCGGATTGAACTCGTTAAGCCAGGCCATGATCTGCGAATCGTCTGCGTCAAGCGAGTGGTGGGTAACGGTGACCGGAAAGGCGATGTCCTGACCGGTGGGTCGATTTAAGGCACTGTTTAATCTCGCAACGACAGGCCCGCGCAAATCAGTCAACGAACGCAGTGTGTCTTCCAGCTTACCCAGTTCGACCTGTGCACGAATCACTTCGGACTGCTTCGCACTACCCGCTTTGTATCTTATCAGCGCAACGCTTTCGAGATAGCTCATCAAATCGCGATGCTCTTTCGCCAGCGTAATCGCACGACCCAGATAATAAAACTCGTAGTACGCATCCTTGACTTCAAGAAAAAGCTTGAGCTTTACGGCGTCGTATCGTGACTTGACCATGTGTGCCTGCTGAGCGGCTATGTCTTTTCGCAACGACAATTTTCCCAGCCAGGGAAACGTCTGCGATAATTTGATTCCCTGATTCTGTGGGCCGACGCGCGTTTCAACTTCACGAATAAAATATTTATAAGTGAATCGTGGATCGGGTAACACACCGACCTGTTCGATACGCTCCAGCGACGCCTTCCATCGATAAAAGGCGGCTTCTACACCGGGATTATGAATGGCCGCGTAGGCGAGGAAATCATTCAGGTCTGATTGGTCCGTTAATTCGATCGCCTCAACTGTAAACGGAGAGGATGAATCAGATTTCGAGGATGGATCAGGGCTTCGATCATGGGAGAGTTTGGCACGCAACAGCGCAGCATTATTTACACTGCGCAATACGCTTTGCGAAAATGAATCCGATCGCGACCCGGTCGATCGGTGATCCGCCGAAACACATCCTGAAAAACCCAACATCAACAGCACGATCGATGTGGTGTTAACTTTATATATCCATGGTTGAGAACGAACCACGATAAAACTCCATTAAGAAAGTCACATCAAAGTGCGTGCTGTGTCGGGAATCCGATCCCGACACAGACAGGCACCATAACTAATAACCATTAACCGCCGTGACCATGTCCGCTGTGATCATGACCTTTGTGATCGTCATGGTCCGCGGCTTTTTTGAATTTACCCAGGCCATAGCTGTAGCCCTGCTCCTGAAGTTTGGAGAGGTACTTTGCAGGATTGGCCATCATCTTTTTGTCGCAACCCTTGCAGCAGTAATAAATCGTTTCGCCGCTGGGCAACTCGGCAAACGCCTTGGGCGTAATTTCCTCATCCATAACGGGGCATCGGGTTTGGAAGGTGTAGCTATTGGCCAGGTTGGCTTTGTACTTGTTCGCATCGGCGGTGTATTTGGACATACAACCTTTACAACAGAACGACACCTTTTGGCCGTTATGCTCGGTGTAAACCTTGGGATCGGCCGGTTCACCCGTCACCGGGCATTTCACCTGAATCCTGGGCAGCTTCGCCAGCGCTTTACGTTGCTTGGCCATATCGACCGCATATTTTTCAGAATCAGCATTGTACTTTTTAATGCAACCCTTGCAGCAAAAATAGACCGGTCCATCATCCGTCGGCGTTGACACCGCAAGGTTGATCGGTTCACCCATAATGGAGCACACAGGCAATTTACTTTCGCTCGCCCTGGCGGTTTGCAGATGCTGACCATCCGTCAAATTGTTTCGCACAACCACCGTCACACCGACAATGGCTATACCCGTTAGTAATAAGGCTGTTATTTTTTTCATAGGATCGTTTCCTCCACGTTTTTCCTACTTACCGTTTGCAACCCGGATGCACACCATCCAGGGCGTCTTTCCATTTCCAGATCATTTTACATAAGCCAGTGATTACAACACTCGATTCGTCGAGGCTGATCATAATTAAACGTATCCAATCGCCTGGCATACAAATTTATATTTTCATTGAACGAATGTGGGAAACATCGAATCAAAAAGCCAACTGAGTGTTATCGGCGTAATGACTCAATTCCCTGCGCAGAATCTACGCATGGATGCAGGAACTGCATCTGAGAAGTTGAAGATCAGATTAAAAGGATGGTGGTTTGTAAGCTGTGCAGATAAGGGGGTGGGCCATGTGCGTATACCTGTAACGCATCCAAAACGGGTTCGTCCGAAGCGATTTTTTCCACCACCGTCGAAACAGAAGAGCTTTCGTCGAGTGACCGACGCCATTGAATCTGCGTCTGGGTTGCGACAGGAATCGCACTGAGCGAACAATTACAGCTTTGATAGTTGTCTTTGTTTGATGTTGATTCGGAGTCGTCTTCGTTCTTGTTCTTGCAGCAACAATTACACTTTGAGGAGTCGCCGCAACAACATTTTGACTTCATCTTTGTGGTCGGCGCAGTTTTGCTCATGCAGGACTGACCCATGGGAAGGGTAGACCATTGCCAGGAGGCTGTTGCGATGACGATGAAAACAATACGAACCATATTCATATCCATAGTATACGTCATATTTTCGGATGATGCTCAATAAAACATGATTCGTGACAGGTCGGTTACGCTCGATTGCAATACACCTGCGACAATACCTGTCTGCCACACCTGTTTATCGGCTTAAAAACGCAACTTAGCCACCCTGCTCAAATTTCTGGTCATTTTCTCAAAAAGACGACTTATGGGTACTCTAAACGCCTTGTAAATATTAAGAGCCGGTTTCGAGCGCCTCGTTGGGTCTATCCAGAGTCTTCGGTTGGCTCGATGGTATCATTGTGGCCTGTTTCTGATCTTGCGCCTCGCGAAGGTCGTCAATTTTATCGATTTGTCGTTCCAGCATGCGAGTTCGCACTCCTGTTAGATTAGTATATGCCTTCATTACATCATCCAACCGATTACCCATCGTGTCCATGGTCTCGCCATACTTCCCCCACTGCTTCTTAAACTCAGCCAGCAGATCGAGAATTTGTTTCGCACCCTGTTCGAGTCGAAAATTATCCACTGCCTGTCGAATGATGGCCAGGATCGCATAGAGCGTTAACGGCGAACACAAAACAACCTTACTTTTCATCGCATCGTCCAGTAGCGTTGAATCATGCTCATGAATAAATCCATAGATTTGTTCGTTGGGAATAAATACCATCACATAATCCACCGTGCCCGAAGCGGGATCGATATAATCTCTGGTTGTCACTTCCTTAATGCGTGACCGAACATCCTTCAGAAATAGGGACTGGCATGAGTCTCGTGCTGCGTCTTCTGACGCGTCCAACATTTTCAAATAATTAGCCAGCGGAAACTTTACATCCATATGCACGATTTGATCGCCGGGCAGGTAAAACGTGAAATCAGGCTTGGTCCCCGCCGAAATCATCTTCTGCTTGTCGTAGTTAATGCCTTCGACAAAACCAGCGAGCCGCAACACGTCCTCAGCCATACGTTCGCCCCATTGACCTCGCCGCTGCGGATTCGCCAGCGCTTCGCGCAACTGAGAAGTCGTATCCTGCAGCCGATTGGTCGCTTGCGTTGTTTTTTCCAATTGGGATTTTAATGAGCCGTGCGATTCGACTCTTTGTTTTTCAATGTTTTGCATTAGCGTGTTTACGCTGTTGAGCTTAGTGTCCATTTCTTTCAATCGCGCGTCGATCAGTTTCTTTTTGGTTTCAAGCGTTTGTTCGTTATGTGCGGTCTGACTGTCCAGCCTGGTTTTTGCCAGTTTAATAAAATCATCTGCGTTTTCTGAGAGCGCATTTTTTGAGAGTGCCGCAAAAGCCGTCTTGGCCGTATCAATCATATCTTTTTGTTGTTGATCGAAATCCTGTTGAAATCGGGCTTGACCGCGATCGTGGATGTGGCGTTCACGGCTTCGTAAATAGATAAAAAGAGCCGCGATCATCCCCCCGCCAATCGCCAGGCCCAATAATAAGACACCTGTCATTTCGCCCATGGCCCCATCCTCCATTGTAGTTGAATTGTCTGCCGTTCGGTTCCGACTGCTTCTGATATCATTGGCCACATGGCAAGTAACAATGTGGTCTCAACCATCCATCTCACCGCGGTTCAATCGATCTTTACGTCACGATTGAATCATCAGGTGCATGATTATCGCTCCATGATCCTTAGACTCGGCAAGCATCGGAAACGCTGTAATTGCAGGCCTATGATAATTGAAAGAAGAAATTCAGCAATCAACCGCTCGACGGGAAGCCGGTTGATCCACTTTTTCGAGTGTGAGGGGAGCCGTTTGAAATGAGTCGTTATTTTATCTGCCTGGCGATTTTGATTTGTTCAACCATGTTCATCACCGGATGTACGAATCAACCCATCCGCACAACCATGGTTTATTCGCCGGACACCCACCTCATATTTAATCCGAATTGGACCGGCATCCCCGCGACAGACGTCGCCCGGGCAATCTGGCCCACCACAACCACATTCCGAACATCATCCGAGAACATCAAATATCGCGAAACGACCATCGACATTCAGGGCCTGAGCGGCTTCAACAGCGACAGAACGTACCGCCGGTTTCGGTCAACGCGTACCGGAAATCGCGACCGATAGGTCGATTCAACGTCCGGATAACTTCACCGTACACCTTCAAATCTATAGCAATAATAACCGTGGATGAATCACCTTGATTGTCCCAACCCTTTATACTAGTATGACTTACGATCATTCTTGCTCACACGGAGTCGGTTGTTCGGGACGGTGCAGCTTTAATTTTCGCCAGTATCAATTAGAAATTGAAATTTACGGTTCGTTCAGATTCACTGTCACGAGGCAACGATAATTTGTTGGGATACGGGAATTCTTTGAAGGTCAAAAGATGGCTACGATTACCAAACGTGAACTGATTGAACGCATCTCGGAAGAGATGGGGTGCAAGAAAGTTCTGGTAAAGCAAGTCATTCAATCCTTCCTGGAGTCCATCTCGGAAGAACTCTGCAACGGCAATCGACTGGAATTTCGTGATTTCGGCGTGTTTGAAAGTCGCTTACGAGCGTCTCGTGAAGCCCAGAATCCCAAGACCATGTCGAAAGTCAAAGTCCCTTCCAAACGAACGGTCAAATTCAAGGTCGGACGGGTTCTCAAGGACCGTCTTTCCGCTGCCCCCAGTCAAATTGATGACGCAACAGGTCTGGTCGTCGAAATTTCTGCCAATCCTACCAAACGAACAAAATAGTCCGGCGGTTAGACTTACAGCTGATGGGCGGGGACTTCGATGTTTTCATCTACATGTTGCTGAGATGATTTTTCGCCATCAAAGGTAAAGAGAATGGGTTCGTCGTCGATATTCGCGTGCAAGTGTACGGGTCGCTTCCACACCGCGAAAATATTTTTCAAGGTTTCCAGAGCGAATTTGATTTCGATGTCCGCACCGCAGTGTTGATGCCCCAAATATAATTCGCCTCTATTTTTATAATTCGCATCCAGAATATAAATATAAGGCTGGGCATGGTTGGTCAGCATAAACAATAGCTGCTGTTTAATTTTTCTAAAATCCCGATTCACCACAACCATTTTCCCGGTAGCGGGATCGTATCGATAATGATAAAGGTCCTGCTCGTCCACAAATTCCGGCGTCAGGAATTCATCCAGAAACGTGACGTCGTTATAGAGTGCACGCACCTGATAAATTTTTTCACGTCCCGGTGAATCACGACCCACCACCCGACCGGTCGGTGCTTTTTCTTTTCCCCATTGACGACGGGTAGCCATGTCGTCACACGCATCATACTCCGGACCATATCGCCCGGTGTTCCATCGACGTTCCACATCACGCAACAATTCGATCCCCAATTTGTAAGGATTCAGCTGACCGGGGCTGGTTGCGAGTGTGCCGGAATGATGTTCACAATAATCGATCAGCTCGTCATCGTTTAAGATGTAATTGGTCATCATGGTGGAATGCCAATAACTCGCCCACCCCTCATTCAAAATTTTGGTCTGTCCCTGGGGTGCAAAATAATAGGCCTCCTCCCGAATCATAGAGAGAATATCCGCTTCCCAGTCTTCCATGGGGGCGTTCTGCAACAGAAACAACAAAACATCACGAACCGGTTTTTCCGGAAAACGAATCTTCGCCATTTCCTGTTCGGCTCGATCCGTTTCGCGATCACGCTTGAGTGCTTCCGGTGGATTGATATATCGATCCATATAACTCTTAGCCGGATATCGTGTCACCGAATCATCCCTGGATTTTTTGCCGTTACCATTCTGATTAACACTGCGACTGGGCTGACGACGCATGAACACAGAGTGAGGATCGATCAGGTTTTCCAATGATAAAAATACGTCGATCAACTGTTCGACTCGCTCCTGTCCGAATCGTTCGGTGTAACGTCGAATGCGCGTGGCATGGTTGGCCATCTCATCGATCATTTTACGATTGGTTTGACTGAACCATTGGTTGTTTTTGAAAAAATCGCAGTGGCCATACACATGGGCGATGACGGTTTTTTGATCGACAAACATGTTGTCGTTTCGCAGGTAGGCGTAACAGGGATTGTTGTTGATCACCATTTCATAGATGCGTCCCAACCCGTATTTGTTTTGTTTGCGAATTTTTTCATACTCCATACCAAAACGCCAGTGGGGATATCGCTGAGGAAATCCACCATACGCAGCAAACTGCGACATCTGATCCGGTGAGAGCATGACATAAATGGTAGGGTAAAAGTCCAACCCTTCCTTGCGCGCAATATCAGCGATGATTTCCACCTGCTGTGCAATTTCTTTGGAAAGTGGTTGATGCATCGCCGTATTCTAACCCATCAATGATTGATTCGATTACTCATGCCCTGTCTATCGTCCGGGCGTAAAGAAAGTTTTTATGCTGTCGTAAATGTCATCCTTGGTGTTGACTCGGCTGGTGATCACGGGCTCCACATCGTTGAGATGTTCATGGATGACGTTGATGAAATTTCCACTGCCATAAGCGCTGGCGACCTGGCAGTAGCCAAACATATTCAATGAGGGGATCAAGTTCTCGCGAAGCATGGTACAACATTCCCGGCTGTCCGACTCGCTGCTGTTGTCACCGTCGGAAAAATGGAACAGATAGATATTCCATTCCATCGGTGAATAATTCTTATCAATAATGTCTCTAGCCGCTTTGAACGCACTACTGATACGCGTGCCACCGTCCTCGCGAATCCGGAAGAACGTCTCTCGATCCACTTCACCCGCTCGAACATCATGGACGATGTATCGGCTTTCAATCCCCTGATAGTTTTTTCGTAGCCAGGCATCGATCCAGAACGCTTCCAGACGAACGAGTTCCTTTTGTTCATCCCCCATCGAACCGGATACGTCCATCATATAAATAATCACCGCGTTGGACTGTGGGCTGAGCACCGTTTTCCAGCTGCGGTACATTTTATCTCTGCGTTCAAAAACAATTTTCGGTGCGTCCGGATTATAAAGACCTGACATGATCTGTCGGCGTAATGCCCGACGAAATGTTCGTTTGAAATGACGGAGCGATTCGGGGCCGGACTGGCGTATTCCGCTGTATCGATCTTTTTCCGAGGTGATGCGGTGTTTCCCCTTGGGTTTAATACGCGGCAATTGCAATTCTTCGCCGAGAATTTCCGCCAGCTCATCCAGGCTGACATCAACTTCGAGAATATGACTCCCTTCCTGCGTACCGCCAGGCCCGATACCGCCCTCGTCTCCCATCGAATCACCGGGCTTGGCATCGCCTTTGCCCACGCCGCCGTCGCTGTTATCGCCATAACGAAATCGGGGCAGGTCGATGTCATGAACAGGAATGCTGATATATTTCTTTCCTTCACGGCCCAATAGCTCACCGCGAGTCAGAAACTTCCGCAAATCATCGCGGATTTTACCCTTGACGATTTTGCGAAAGCGTTGATGGTCGTTATTAATTTGTAATATCATAAAAAACGCCTCAACGTCGATAGGCCGAAACATCGAAACCCACGGATCACCCCATTTCACGTCACGCGGCACGGTTGATTTGATGTTTCCATGTTACGACGATTCGACGTTATTCTTCCTGTTTTGTATCACCACGTGCAAAAATACTGGCTACATAATTGAGCACATCCGTGGCTGACGTTTCGTTATAGCCAAAGTATTTGATCAGTCGCTGCTTCACGACATCAATTTTCGCCTGCGTTTCATCATCCACCACGCCGGAAACCACATTTTTCAACTTGATCGTGTCACGTTGATCTTCAAACAGTTTCAGTTCGAGTGCTTTGTGTAATCGGGCATTGGTATGGAAATCAAACTTTTTACCATCCAACGACAACGCCCCGATGTAGTTCATAATTTCCTGACGGAAGTCATCTTTACGACTTTCCGGAATATCGATTTTTTCCTCGATCGAACGCATCAATCGTTCATCCGGCTCCTCGTCCTTGCCGGTGTACTTGTTACGCACTTTTTCATGTTGAGTATATGCCCGAACATTTTCAATGTAATTGGAACAGAGCCTGGCAATCGCGTCTTCATCCGCGCTGATCGCTCGCTGAACCTCAGACTTCAAGGTGTCTTCGTATTCCTCACGCACCACACCCAACAGCTCACGGTAACGAGTTTTTTGTTCTTCATCAGTGATGAGGCTGTGATGCGATAGGCCGCTTTCCAATTCATTCATAATCATAAACGGATTAATGCAATTTTCCTGAATCGCCTGATCGGAGACCAGTCCATTGGAAACCTTATCCTGAATGTATCGTGGGCTGATGCCCTGCAACCCTTCGCGCGGCGACTCGGCGTGTAACTCACGAACTGAATCTTCGGTGAAGTTTGGAATGTTTTTCCCGTTATACAGCTTCAGTTTTTGTATCATCGTCAGACCCGCTTTTTTCGGCTCTTCCAATCGCGTCAGCACCGCCCACATCGCTGCGACTTCGATAGTATGCGGTGCGATGTGGATCCCGCGAATACGTTCTTTGTTGAAATCCTTTTCATAGATCGCGATTTCATCGTCCAGCTTGATGTTGTAGGGCACGTCAATTTTGATCGTACGATCTCTAAAGGCTTCCATCAGTTCGTTGGATTGAAGTTTTTTGTATTCAGGCTCATTGGTATGGCCAATGATGACCTCATCGATGTGCGTCTGTGCAAATTTCTTGGGCTTAATGACATGCTCTTGCGACGCACCCAGCAGGTCGTAGAGGAAAGCCACGTCGAGCTTGAGAACTTCGATAAATTCAACCATGCCACGATTCGCGATATTCAGTTCGCCGTCAAAATTGAACGCACGGGGGTCAGAATCGCTGCCGTATTCGGCGATCTTGCGATAATTGATATCGCCGGTCAGCTCGGTTGAATCCTGATTTTTTTCATCCTTCGGCTGGAACGTACCTATACCCACACGGTCTTTTTCACTGAGAATCAGGCGTCGAATGCGAATGTGCTTCAACACTTGCTGCCACTCGCCGTCGTATTTCATCAGCAGATCATCAAACGTCCGCCGACAGAACGGGTCGAGGGCGCCCTCTACATTCACTCGAATCGGATTGTCAGAATTTTCATTGATCTTCGCCAGCACCTGCTTGCGGGCATGCATGGGAATCAGCTTGAGGGGCTCCTCGTGCATCGGACAGGGATGGATGATTTCCTTGCCATCATCATCTTCAACGACCCAGGAAAACGTATACAACGCTCCCTCATCCAGCATGGAATAATATTCCAGACCTTTTTTCAGCAATCGGGCAATCGTACTTTTAGATGAACCCACCGGGCCGTGCAACAGTAAAATACGATGCTCCGTACCATACTGATGGGCTGCGGACTTGAAAAAGTCGACCAGGCTCATCAACGCACGGTCCAACCCGAAGATCGCATCGGCTCGATCATCAAACGGATCATCAAAGAATTTATAATGAACCAAGTCTTCGCGCAGCCAGGTGTATCGCTCTTCGCCGAAGTGCTTGATCATATCGTACATACGCTGGAACGCGTTGCGTGCGATACGCGGATTGGCGATTACCAAATCCAGATACTCTTCAAAAGAACCCTCCCAGTGTTGTTCACGGAAGTGATCCTTGTTCATATTTTCACTAACGGTTGACAGGATGTCCTGAGCGCGTGTCATGATCTAAACTCTCATCAGTTTATTTTTAATCGCCATAAAGTCTCCAGACTTTTCAGCGTTTCACCACTATTGTTCAATTGAGATGGGCCAAAGATGTATCGTGATGGGATGACAATACGATCCCAAAGCCCACAGCTTCAACAGACGATCGAATCTTCGCATCGCAACCGATAACCCCATCAAAATCGTAGGAACGCTGCAGATCGAAGTCAACGTGAACGCGCCCAACCCCTTGTCGATAAAGGACTTACGAACTTTTACTGGGGTGAAAATTGGGTACTTTCAACGAATCGACACTATCAATATCGGTCGGCGAATCGCCGCTGGTTTGTAAAATTCCAAATGAATAACAGGCATTCCCTGCGTGACCGCCCCCGATCGTCCTCCATGGATCGTCAAGATGATACAAATGTGTTTCCGTCGATCGTGCAAAAACTGCGCAAATCGCCCGGGGGGCGCGAAAAATCAGTGGCGGGTAAAAGTTCGCAACCCTTTGTCATTCCTTAGGTTACAGCGTTTCGATGTGGGTGTTGGGGGTGTTTACATTCCTGAGCCTGATCGATTGTGTTTCTGATGTTTTGGCAGGCGGATTCAACGTCCGCTTGTGCAATGACAGCGGTACACACACAAATTGTACATTCCACAGCCGATAAAACATCCGAAATTTGATCTCGGTGGATACCCCCGATGGCCACCAGAGGCAGTGAAGTTTCATTCCGCGCAGCTTGAAGGGTTTCGATCCCGGCTATTTCGTGTTGAGGCTTGGTATTCGTCGCGTACATCGGACCGACTGCGATGTAATCCGCGGTGCTGCGAGCAGCTGAAATGATTTGTTCTTTGGTATGCGTGCTCATACCGATTATCGTAGTGTCCGGCAACAGTCGGCGAGCCTCTTCGATCGTTACATCGTCCTGACCGAGATGAACACCGTCGGCGTGAACCAAAGCTGCAATATCGAGACGATCATTTATAATAAAAAGAGCGTCGTTTTCATGGCACAGTTTAACCAGTTTTTTTGCTCGATCGAGAAACTCTCGATCACTCAGCGACTTTTCACGCAACTGCAGACAATCCGCACCGCCACGCATTGCAGCGCGAGCGGTTTCGTACCAATCATTTTCACAAAACGACTCCGTGAGAATTACATACAAACGTCTATCACGAAATCGTTGGCGAGATCGAGCCGTCAAAACCAGTCTTCGCTCCAACTCGTAACCGAGATAGCGAATCGCCTCTATGCTGGCTGCGAATTTAGAATCGATGGTTTTACCATACTCTTCGATCGCCCGAAGCGCTTCACTCAGACGTTTGCCAGCTGCGATGACCACGGATGATAATTCTGCTCGATTAAATTCAGAGCCTACCGTCACTTCTTTTCCGACATCGCGTGTGATGTCGCGATAAGAAATGATTGGATCGGAGATGACAGTTGGAATCGCATCCGCCAGCTGATGGCGCAATTGCTTCAAATCCCTCGTCAGCAACGCATCATCCAGTACAAACCGGGCATACTCCTCCATCACCCGAAACGCTTCTCGCGCACGGTTCAGGTTGGCATCAAGGATGCGGTAGGATGCATTCCGGTTCGTCATGTATCGTTCAATCGCTGGAGACCACGCTTTGTTTGGTCATTTCCAGCATTATACAGACAAACGATATCGATGACAGAGCCATAGACTACCGCCATTGGATCAATCCTTGCCCGAATCGAACAGATATAAAAAATTTAGGGCGTACACGTCGTAATGGTAAACGGATACGGCGTACCCAGCCAGGCATCTACTCCCTTTGAGAACATCCGCAATACCAACACTTACGCTTGGATCAAGAATAGCCGGTTGAAGTTGTGCTCGTGTTTTCTGCGGCTCGAGATTACCCAGCCACTTATCGACGATTGTTAAAACATCTGAAACCGCCGGTTGGGCAGCCGTTGTATATCCTGACAAAGGAACATCGACATCGCCCCATTTG
>CBDTZI010000003.1:0-25549 GCA_965364865.1 uncultured bacterium
ACGATCTTTTTTATTATGAAGACACGCTGCGAAAGCTGACAACAAATTTCTCTGACGCACAACTCTTTGGTCTTCTTTACAACGCGACCAATCAGGTGTTGGTTGAGCATGGTGACAACTTTGATTTTGTAGGATTTTTTCTAAACTTTGCACCCCATCATAAATTGGGTTCAGCTTTCTATCTTCCCGTGGAGAATGACGTATCGGGCATCGGCGACAGTTTGTTTAATGTACGCTCGACCTTTGGGATCGCCGGGAGTCAGGTTGAAGGATTGGTGATGATGTGGAATCACACTGGTTGGGCGCCGGGATCCAACAATCGAACGCAACTCATACTGGGGCAGGAATTTGAACATCGTTTTGCCATGTTTCTCGATCCGTTAAGCGGGAACAGACGATTGCAGGGGTTGAATGACAGTTGCGGTCGGAGTGATCATTGGAATTTTAAAGTGGATGGTCAGGGTTCGGGGATGGAAATTGCCGAATGGGTGGGCTCTTCACCGGCCATCCGACCCGACGGTAATTTGAGTGTCAACACTGACATCGGGGGTGTTTTCAGTTATCCCGATCTTTATCTCATGGGCTACATCACGCCGGATGAGCTTGACACCCTGCCGTCCGAACTTCGATACATGAATAACAGCAACGATTGTAATGCTGATTATTCAGGCCCCATATCGACCTGGGATTCTTCGGATATTATTGCATCCAACGGGGTTCGAGTGCCCGAAGCCGAGTTCGCACAGAAAGACTTCCGAACAGCCTGGGTCGTGGTTCATCTACCCGAAGCTCCTCCCACAAGCAGTGAATTGGATCGAATCATAGATATTCTGAACGACTGGAAGGATACATGGCAGGTCGGAACATTGGGTCGTGGCACCATGGACAATACGCTTGATGTGCCATTTCGGATGACCTTCGTTGATGAGATTCCCACAGAATTGACTCCGGGGCAGGATGTAACCATACGAATTCAAACGATTAACCTGTCTGATTCTGCAAACGAAAATTCCGGATTACTGCATTTTTCAATTGATGGTGAAGCATATCAAACAACACCACTTGCTTCACCGGTCAATCATGTTTTTAAGGTGACGATCCCTGCGTTGGCCTGTTCCAGCATCATCGACTTTTATGTGACGATTGAATCAAATGATGGCCGTATTATTCAAAGTCCACGTGCTGCCCCAACCACAGTGTACACGGCTGTTTCGACGATGTCGTCCGCCATTATTTTTGAGGATGATTTTAATACCGATCAAGGATGGACAGTGATAGATAGTGCCGGATTAACCGAAGGGTCCTGGAATCGTGATGTTCCCATGGGTCTCGGCGATCGCGGTGATCCCACTGCTGATTATGATGGCTCGGGTATGTGTTTTCTCACCAACAGTCTTGGGGGTAACACCGATATCGACAACGGAAGTACGACATTGCTTTCCCCCGTCTTTGATCTGTCCGCGGAGTTTGATGTCATCTTGCGTTATGCAAGATGGTATATCAATGACGTGGGCACGGATCCGGGTGGTGATGATTGGATTGTAGAAGTTACAGATGATGGGAGTATATGGGTTGAGCTTGAGAATAGTAATATCAGTAACGCCTGGGATGAGAAAACATTTCGCCTGGGTGATTTTATTACACTGAGCAATCAGGTTCAGTTCCGATTTATCGCATCCGACCTGGATCCCGGAGGGATCGTGGAAGCTGCGGTAGACGCATTTCATCTGACCTCCATCAATTGTGATGGCAATATATGTAACCTGTTGGACCCGGCGCAGCCCGATACCACCGGTGTCAATAAGAGCCGGTTTATTTCTTTTGTTCCAGGAAATTCGGGAATACAATCCGCCATTCGGGTTGTGTTGAAAGATCTGGATATGTTTTCAGGTTCTAATAATGAAATCCGCTGGGTCGGTCCACCTCAGGAATTTTTGGAAGGCGCCGGTTCTCAGACCACCTTTATGGCGTCAAGGTTACAATGCTCCCCGAATTATCAGGATTGGGGTTCTTTGGCTTTGTTGCATGTCTATGGTACTGAAATTGTTCCCTCGTCGTTGTATGACGTTCAAATGATTGCAGACAATTGCGGCATTTTTCAAGAGTCCTATTTTTCTACTTCGTTGTTTCCCTCCACGGGAAAATGGTGTGATATGGCTGAACCGTTTTATAATGGTCAATTTCAACAACCGGATATTGTAGATGTGCTTGGCGCGGTGGATAAATTTCTGGGGTTCACTCACCCCATCAAAGCCCTCTCGAAAGTACAACCGAATTTGATTATTCCATCCGATAGCGTTGGAATTGCTGAAGTGATTGATGTTGTGGATGCCTTTTTGGGAGTGACGTATCCGTTCGCCGGACCCGAGCCCTGTCCTTGATCCCCCCGCGATGTATGTGCCCTGTTGTTGATCCATTGTACAAGATGATTGTCTATGAAAAATTTGGTTATTTCCGATGTGGCTGCTATGAAAATCAAAACGACTGGTATTACGAAATTCGCCGATTCATGCCGGACCCCGAGTTTTCATCCACGAATCATTCGAGCTTTGTTCTGCACGACTTTCATATTGGCTTGCACTGCGAGTGTGACTCGGGCCCAACTCATTCTCGATCGCGATCAAATCATACAGACTGCGATTCAAAAAAAATGGACATTGCTGGGTACGACACAGAATCAAAAAGCGTTTGAACTTCAGGTGATCAGAAACAATATCCCGCAGTATTACATCACAAACAATATCAACGCCGCGGATACCGTAAGTACCGATGAATGTTGGTTGGGAGGTACACTGGGGCTGGACCTGTCGGGTCTGGGTGTCACGCTCGGTATCTGGGATGCGGGTCGTGTCAGGCCGGGGCATACTGAATTTACTGGCCGAGTAACACAACGTGATGGGTTGCCTGCTTTGCATTTTCATTCTACACATGTTGCCGGAACCATGATCGGGGCCGGGGTTTATCCCGGGGCTACACCGCAAAGAACCCGGGGGATGTCTTTCAAAGCCGAGCTGGATGCGTATGACTGGAACAACGATGAAAATGAAATGGCGAACGCCGCAAGTAACGGTTTGTTGGTTTCAAACCATTCTTATGGTTTTATTGTCGGTTGGGAATTCGGTAATTTTGGAGCGGGTGAAGGGTGGTATTGGTTTGGTGATACGACCGTAGATAATTTTGAGGATTTCGCTTTTGGGTTCTACAGTTTTCAGGCCCGGTCGTGGGATTCCATCTTGCATCAATTTCCAAGTTATTTAATCGTCACTTCCGCAGGAAATGATCGTAATGATTCGGGGCCGGGCACGGGAGCGCAACATTATGTAATCTCCAACGGGAACTGGATATTAAGTAATGCCGCTCGAAGCCGTGATGGGAACAACGGGTATGATTCGTTGGCGCATGCATCCGGCGCTAAAAATGTTTTATCGATCGGATCTGTGCTTGACATTCTGGGGGGCTACACCAGTCCGGCAAACGTTTTGTCGAGCAGTTTTTCAGCGTGGGGGCCTACCGATGACGGTAGAATCAAACCCGACCTTGTGGCCAACGGATCTTCGCTTCTCTCTGCCGCGGAAAATAACAATACAGATTACATTACTTTATCAGGAACTTCGATGTCATCTCCCAGCGTCGCGGGTTCGTTGGGCATATTGATTCAGCATTATCGCGACACTCATAATCAGGAAGATATGCTGGCGGCGACATTGAAGGGTGTGGCTATTCATACCGCGGATGAAGCCGGTTCAAATCCAGGCCCGGATTATCGATTTGGCTGGGGTTTAATGAACACACTTCGTGCCGCTGAACACATTACACTTGATCTGAATCAACCCGGCGCTATACAGGAACTCACATTGTTTCAAAATCAATCCGTCGATGAAACATGGCCCTATACCGGCTCGGGTCCGATCTGGGCGACGATCAGTTGGACGGATCCTCCGGGAACCTCACCTAACGCGTCGCTTGATCCGCCGGATAAAATGTTGGTTAATGATTTGGATTTAGTGATCATCGGGCCTGATTCAACGATATACACCGCATGGATTTTAGATCCGACCCTACCCCTATCGCCTGCCACCACCGGTGATAACAATACCGACAACGTCGAAAAGGTCCGAATCGATTTGCCCGGTCCTGGTGATTATACCTTTCGTATCACACACAAGGGAAATCTGGTAGGCAATTCTGGCGGTACTTTGCAGGATTTTTCCTTATGCATCAGCGGTGTGGATGTGACGGGTGATTTTCCCGGGGCATGCTGTGATGGTAATTTATGTACAGGCACGATGGTGCGCGACGATTGTACTGCAACGGGAGGGACATGGTATGGCGGCGCTGATTGTTCCGGTTTCACTTGCCCGGCGATTGGGGCTTGTTGCGAGGGATGCTCTCCATCTACGACTTGTTCGGAGATGACCTTGTCCGAATGTTTATCGAACAGTGGTGTATGGCAAGAGGGTTTCACTTGCGGCCAAACCGATTGTTCTTTGCCGGGTGATGACTGCGTAACGGATATCCAAGTCGTGACCGACGGTACATACAACTTCAACAATACCTGCGCTTCTACAGATGGTCCTGCAACGGTTGCCTGTGCGAGTGGAAATGAAGAATTCGGTAAAGATTTGTGGTACAGCTACACCGCAACATGCAGCGGCATGATGACGGTAAGTTTGTGCAGCGGAACCACCTACGATGCGATCATGGTGGTGTACTCAGATGATAGCGCGGTTTGCCCCTGTCCGGTCAATTCCAGCTCGCAATTAGGTTTGTGTGAAGATGATAGTTGTGGAACGGGTGGAGGGCCGCCCACGCTTGAACGATTCGTCAATCAGGGACAGTGTTACACCATTCGGATTGCAGGCTGGCAGGGAGATAGTGGAAAGGGTTTGATCGATATTGTCTGTGATCCCATAGAAACGCCGGATCCCTTACTACCAGATTCGTCTGGACCGGGCGGTTTTGTCTGTGAAACCGGTAGTCAACAGGGTGTGTTGTGTTCGACCTGTAATGGGGGGACGCGTGATCAGGAGTACTGTTTCATCGAAAGTGATTGTCCTTCGGGGAGTTGTGCACCCAGCGCATCCTTGTGTCTGGATGGATCATGCACCTTACCCGCCCCATATCGTAAAAGTCGTTTTATCTCCATGATGGCTCCCGATACGACATCAGGTCGGCAGCCTGCGATAAGAATTACTTTCGTTGACGTACCGGAATTTCCGGAATCTAACGGTAGTGTGAAATGGGTAGGGTCTCCGCTGTCTTATCGCGATACAGCCGCCAGCGACATCGAATTCACGGCTTCACTGATACAGTGCGGACCGAACTTTACCGATTGGACGCAAGCCATCCCCACGGTGGATGGTCAATCCGTCAGACCCATAGAAGTGATACATGTTTACGGGCGGGATGTTGTGCCGGGTTCGATCTATCAGGCACAGCTTGTTTATTCAGATTGTCCCAATTGGCAAACGTCGGAATTATGTTACTCAGAGCCGTTGACGATTGATACCGCGAAGTGGGGTGATATTGTATTTCCATTGTCTCCCGGTACGTCTTCATCTCAACCGGATATTTCGGATGTATTAGCCACAGTCAATAAATGGCTTGGTTCATTGGAACCCGCCAAGGTTCGTAGTTTGATGGAACCTGATTTCCTGATGCCCAATGTATCGGTATCGATTGCTGATATCTTACGAGTGGTGGATGCCTGGTTGGGGGTTCCCTACCCGTTCGGCGGTCCCGTCGCCTGCCCATAGAGTACAAATGAGTAACAACCAAAAAGTTTAGCGAAATGGTATTTGATAGCGGCATTAGGTGTGAATACCCCCCCCCGAAAATCTCTTACAGCTCATCTTGACACTCGACTTCATCCCATGTACCCTCTTCAACCCGGTCTAATTCGGGGAACTACAGGTGTGAATTTCTACCTGGCTTTCAGTGATAATTTTGTTTGAAATGGTGATTGAGATGCTTCCTAAACAGAAAAAATCGAAATGTCGAACCCGAACAAGACGTGCACATCATGCCCTGTCTCCGGTATCTTTAAGCCTGTGCCCCAAATGCGGCAAGGTGAAATTGCCGCACACTGCTTGTGAAACTTGCGGCTACGTCAGCTCTAAGGTGATGCTCTCAACTGGTGAGAAAGAAGCCTGATGACCGTTCGCGTTGCGGTTGACGCGATGGGAGGGGATCATGCTCCCGCTGCTATCGTTCGCGGTGCGGTCCAAGCCCTGACTGATCAGGGCTCAGATCAACAATTCCCAGGTGTCCAATCCTCTGTTCACCATGACCCGATCGACCTGGTATTGGTTGGTGATGAAGGTCAAATTCACAAAGAACTTCAATCCGTCGATCTGACTTTGAGCAAATCACACATTCGAGTCGTCCATGCGTCCGAAGTGATCGAAATGGACGAATCACCCATTGATGCGTTGAAATCTAAAAAAGACTCTTCGTTGTTGCGTATGACCGAATTGGCCATCAACGGTGAAGTGGATGCGATTGTGAGTGCGGGAAACACCGGGGCGATGGCTGCCGCCTGTCAGTTGAAGTTAAAAACTCTATCGTGCGTCTCTCGGCCGGGTATTGCGGTTGCCGTCCCATCCATACATGGCCCGGTGGTGCTCTGTGATGCTGGGGCGAATATCCAGGCCAAGCCTAAACATCTTCATGAATACGCGGTGATGGCGGCGCTTTATGCCCAGAAATTTCTAAATATCGACAACCCTCGCGTCGCATTGATTTCGATCGGCGAAGAGAGTGTCAAAGGTACGGGACTGATTAGAGAGACTCATCAATTACTCAGTGATGATCCCACGATCCATTTTGTAGGTAACGCCGAGGGTCGCGACCTTTTTGATAATTATTGTGATGTTGCGATTTGCGATGGATTCGTCGGTAATATAGTATTGAAACTCGTGGAAGGGCTTTCGGAAGGATTGTTTCGCACGCTCGTAGCGGAGTTCGAAGAAGAGGCCCCTGATTTGAAGACGCGTGTACATCGCGCATTGGATAATGTTTGGGGTCGGCACGATTACAGCCGGTATGGGGGTGCTCCCATGCTGGGCGTCAACGGCGTTTGCATTATATGCCACGGACGCAGTAACGAGCGGGCCATTTGTAACGCCGTCAAAGCCGCCCGAGGTTTTGTTCGTATGGGATTCAACGAAGCGTTGGTAGAATTGCTTTCCAACTCCAACAATTAGGACCATTTTTAATGTCACAAATATTTCCAATAGCCATTCGCGGCACCGGATCATACCTGCCGGAAGAAGTGATCGACAACGACCATTTCGTGAATTACCTGGATACCACCCACGAGTGGATTTTGACTCGAACGGGAATTAAGGAACGCCGTCGTGTGGGTAAGGACCAAAGCACCTCCACCATGGCCACCTTAGCTTCACAACGAGCGCTGGAAGACGCCAATCTGAAACCCGAAGATATTGATTTGATTATTTGCGCTACCGCGACCGGCGATTATCAGTTCCCGGCCACGGCCACTATCGTTCAACATCAATTGGGGTGTCGCAATATCCCAGCCTTTGATATTGGTGCGGCGTGTGCGGGATTTATGTATGCCATGGTCACCGGCTCTTGCATGGCCTTATCCGGGCAATATCAACGTGTGTTGGTGATCGGGGCGGAATGCTTAACCCGCGTGGGCGATAAAGAAGATCGCTCTACTATCATCTTGTTTGGCGATGCTGCCGGTGCGGCGATTATTGAAAGAACAGACAATCCCGAACAGGGCATTATCTATTCCGAACTGGGTGCCGATGGTAGCCGCACGGATAATATCTGGCTTCCGGCGGGCGGCTCGAAACTTCCTGCGAGTGAAACCACTGTTGTGGAAAGACTGCATTACTTAAAAATGCGGGGCCGGGAAGTGTATAAGTTTGCGGTATCAAAACTGCTGGAGTTGATCGACCGGGCGTTGAGTGAGGCGAACATCACGCCTGACGATATCAAGCTGGTCATTCCTCATCAGTCCAATCTTCGTATTATTGAATCGGTGCGAGAAAAGCTGGGTTTACCCAAAGACAAAATTTCAGTGACGATCGACCACTACGGCAACACCTCGGCGGCTTCCATTGTTGTTGCGTTGGACGAAGCCCGTAAATCGGGACAACTACAACAGGGGGATACCATTTTAATGCTCGGTATCGGTGCGGGTCTCGCATGGGGAAGCATGGTAATCAGGTTATAATTGTTCAACAGCCTGCGTAGATGTAATATTTTCAAACGATCGACCCATCAAAACGGAATCAAACATGACTCGAAAAGCTGTTATTTTTCCAGGCCAGGGTGCTCAAGCAGTCGGTATGGGTAAAGATGTTGCCCAGCAGAGTGTGCGGGCGAGAGAAATCTTTGCCCAAGCCGACGACATTCTTGGCTTTTCCATCTCCACCCTTTGTTTTGAGGGTCCAGCCGATAAACTCGGGCAAACAGATATTCAACAGCCTGCGATTTTCGTCACCGGAACCGCAATCTGGGCCGCGTATCTGGAAGCCGGCGGACAACGCGAATCTTTTGCTTACACGGGTGGTTTGAGCTTGGGAGAATACACCGCGCTTTATGTAGCTGGAGCGATGAATTTTGAAGAAGCATTAAGACTCGTTCAACGACGAGGTGAACTCATGCAACAAGCGGCGTTGGCCTCACCCAGTAGTATGGTTTCTCTGATTGGTGCGGATGAGACCAAGGCCAACGAGATTTGTGATCGCGCTCGCGGTGATGATGTCTTAGCGCCCGCCAATTTTAACTGTCCGGGACAAATCGTAATCGCTGGCAGCAAAGCCGCATGTGAACGAGCGGTGGGTGTTGCAGAAGAGTGTACCTGTCGGGCGGTGGCGTTGGCAGTGGCGGGTGCATTTCATTCTCCATTTATGCAATCCGCAGCGGATGGACTTGACCCGGTGTTGAAAGACACCCCTTTCGTCGCACCTGAGATCCCCGTTATATCCAATGTGAACGCCGACTATCACACCCAACCAGATCAGATTCGCAACGCATTAAAGCAGCAAGTTACACAACCTGTACTCTGGCAGCGTTGCATCGAGCGAATGATTGATGATGGTGTTGAGGCGTTTGTTGAAATCGGGCCGGGTCGCGTACTAACAGGATTGATGCGAAAAATAAATCGAAAGATACCCACGAAGAATATTAGTTCGTTTGACGCGATCGCAGAAGCAGTGGCCACATAAAAATTACGCATCAGGAGATACTGGATATGGAAAACAAAGTTGCATTGGTTACGGGTGGAAGCCGGGGGATTGGAAGAGCGATCTGCCTGACGCTCGCACAGCGCGGCACCAAAGTCATCGCCTGCGCGCGAAGCGAATCTTCTCTGAACGAATTGATGGAAGAAGCCAGAAAAAAAGAATTTCCCGGACCGATCGTTCCACAAGTGTTGGACGTGTCTGATCGAAGTGCGATTGATCCCGTGGTAGAGGCGATTCACGAAAAACATGAGCGTATCGACATTCTCGTCAACAACGCCGGAATCACGCGAGACGGGCTACTGATGAACATGGATGACGATCAATTTGACGATGTGCTCACGACTAATCTGCGATCCACATTTTGGATGTGTCGCGTCGTCAGCCGCATCATGGTTAGGCAGCGTTGGGGCCGGATCATCAATATCGGCAGCGTTTCAGGAGTGATGGGCAATTCCGGGCAGGCTAATTATGCCGCGAGTAAGGCCGGGCTGATCGGATTATCCAAATCCATCGCCAAAGAGTTCGGCAAACGAAAAATCACCTGTAACGTGGTTGCACCGGGCTTTATCGACACCGATATGACCTCCAGCCTGCCGGAAACCGTCACGGAACCCGCTAAAAAACTCATTCCATTAGGGCGGTTTGGACAGCCCTCCGAAGTGGCAGAATTGGTCGCTTTTTTGGCCAGCGACGCCGCTGGATATATCACAGGGCAGGTACTGCTGGTCGACGGCGGCATGTGCATGTAGAATAATCACGATCCGGTAGTCTACTCGTTAGACCCGAGTGCTTCGTCCAGCTGATGGATGTAGAAGAAGTTTGGAGGGCGGGAGGTTGCGAATTGACCCGTGAGAGATTACGATCCCGGATTATCTTGAAGAGAACCCATCAGGTTGGGTATTTAAAATAGTTATGAATATTGTTTCTGAGAGGATGATGTAGTGCCTACAGTTGTTGAGATAGAAGACAAGGTATTCCAAATCGTCAGTGAACAAATGGGTGTTGACCGCAAGGAGTTGTCCAAAGAGACCTCTTTCGTCAACGATCTTAACGCCGATTCACTCGATACTGTTGAACTTGTGATGGAATTGGAAGACGAATTTAATCTGACGATTCCGGACGAGGACGCCGAAAAGATGAAAACGGTCGGCGAAGCGATCGACCATCTCGCAAAACAGCTTGAGGGCAAATAAGAGAATCCATTCTCTTGGCGACGACGATGAGTGAACGACGCGTAGTAGTAACCGGTATGGGTGCAGTCACCCCGTTTGGTTTGGGTGTGGACTGTTTCTGGGATGGCCTGATTTCGGGCCAGAGCGCCGTCTCCCCAAACACCCTGTTTGACGTATCAGAATACGACGTACGCTTCGGCGGCGAAGTACCTGGTTTTGATCCCAAACAACATCTCGATCGAATGGCGATTAAACGCCTCGATCGATATGCCCAATTCGCGCAAGTGGCGATGAAGGAAGCGTTTCAAGATTCAGGTTTGGAAATCGAAAAAGAAGATGTGCGGCGCATTGCTACGATTTACGGCTCCGGCATCGGCGGCCTGAACGAACTCGAACAACAAAACGCCCGTTTATTAAACAAAGGGCCAAGCAAGGTCTCTGCGTTTACGATTCCCAAGTTGATGGTCAACGCCGCCAGCGGCAACATCTCCATCGAGTATGGCCTCAAAGGAAGCAGCTTTTCTGTCAGCACCGCTTGTGCCTCAGCTACCAATGCCATGGGTGAGGCATTACGATTTATTCGTGGTAACGTAGCCGATGTCGTGTTCACCGGCGGATCCGAAGCGGCGTTGACTCCGCTGGCCTTGGCGGCTTTTGCCTCGATGAAGGCGCTCAGTACGCGCAACGATGATTATCAAACCGCTAGCCGACCTTTCGATCGAGACCGTGATGGTTTCGTATTGGCTGAAGGGGCCGGTGCGTTTATTTTTGAAGAACTTGAACGCGCGAAAAAACGCGGCGCGAACATCATGGCCGAGGTCATCGGTTTTGGATCAACGTCCGACGCCGATCACATCACGCAACCTTCCGAATCCGGCGAAGGAGCCGCCGGTGCAATGGCCCATGCTATCCAAGACGCCGGTATTTCAAACGATCAGATCGATTATATCAACGCACACGGCACCAGCACGCCGATGGGTGACCGGGCTGAAACCAAAGCCATCAAGCTCGTGTTTAACGAGCATGCGAAAAAACTGGTGGTCAGCAGCACGAAAAGCTCAGTGGGTCATTCGCTCGGAGCCAGCGGCGGTATGGAATTGGCAGCGATTATTCGTGCGGCACAAAACAGTGTCATACCCCCGACCATCAATCTTGATCACCCGGGCGAGGGATGTGATCTGGATTATTGCCCGAACACCGCCCGCGACAACAAGGTGACCATGGCCATGAGCAATTCGTTCGGCTTTGGCGGCCACAACGCCTGCATCATTATCAAAAAATACGCATAACCTGTCTGATCATTGTTCGTATGACTTCTTGTGAAACTGTACGCAGGGTTTACGTCATTGTATTGAACGGCGAATGCTATGGTTCAACACGCCTCGAATAATAAAAAACTCCCGCGATAAAACATAAAGGCCCCATCACCAGGCTGATGATGATATACGCCATCCACATATTCTTTTGGTTAGCCGCTTCCATGGGGTTTAACAATATGAGTACGACACCCAATGAGATCGGAACAAACATACCGGCAGCCGCGGCATACGTCGCAGACTGCGCAAAGGTTGACACCAACCAGGCTACACCAAACATAAACACACACGATCCCACGACAATACCTACTTCCACATTGTACATCGCACGTGGTTGTAAGTCGCTTAGATAAATCAACATATAATATACAAGTGTGCACAGTACCATAAAAAATGTGCTAATGCCTACTGCCACGATCGCTTTGCTCAGAATGGCCGTTTTTCGTTTGATCGGCAGGTAAGCTAAAAATTCTGCGGATCGGTCTGCGCGCTCACCGGCGATCGCATTTCCCGTGAAGAAAGGAATTAACACCACGCATAATATAATATCTACGACCCCGGCAGCGTGAAAAAATTGTATCCAATTTTCCTGGGGATGAGCTCCCATCTGAATCGTGATCAAGGTAACCAGTGCGATCACATAAGGTACAACCAGAAATATAGCCGCCGCCAGCATGAAGCTGGTTTGATGACAAAGATCTTTTTTGATCAGCGTTTTTAGATACATGGTACACTCCTCCGTCCTCGAATATAATCTTTGAATATGTCCTCAAGATTCAGGTCGATGACTTCAATATGTTCTATCTGGTTACGCCCTCGAAGCTTTTCGATCTGATCTTCTGAAAAGTGTTGAACCGTCATGAGCCATTCACGCTGATGTACGCGTTGCCAGAGCGTTCCAGAAAGTTCTTCGGTCGGTGTCGCACCATCCGCCAACACGGCGCGAATTCGTTTGGTGCCGGTTAGCAGCTCATCCGTGGAGCAATGGACCAACAACTCGCCTTCGTCGATAATCGCAATTGAATCCGCCACGCGTTGGACGTCACCCAGCGTGTGACTCGAAAACAAAACGGTTTGACCTCGGTCACTCAATGTCTGTAAGACCCCGTCCAACAGTTCATCACGAATCAGAGGGTCGAGGCCCGCCATCGGTTCGTCTAAAATGAGTAACTCCGGTTGATGGGCCAATGCCAACACCTGCGAAAGTTTCACCAGCATGCCTTTGGATAGTTGCTTGATCCGCTTGCGCATATCGATCCTGAATGATTTTACTAATTCTGCACAGTATTTGTGGTTCCAGGTTGGATAAAAGGCCTGACAAAACGCGATCACTTCCTCCACGCGCATCCACCGGTGCATATAATGCTGTTCCGGTACATAACCTACAGCCAGCTTCACATCGACAGCGGATGTTCCGGGGTCCGAGCCGAGCACAGAAATCGAACCCGAATCTCTGCGAATCAAACCCATCAGCATCTTGATGGTCGTCGTTTTACCCGCACCGTTTGGCCCGAGAAAACCGACAACCTGACCCGCGGGAATCTGTAGCGACAAATTGTTTGCCGCTTGGGTATCACCAAATCTTTTTGACACACTGTCGAGTTTGATGACGTGGTCTGTCTCTGTGGTGGTATTCAAGGATTTTCTCCTTTTGAAGGTTGCGGGAAAATTAGCTTTTCGGTTTATTTTTTTTGGCGATCTTTCGTGGATGACGTTGTTTGGACAGAGCCTTCCTGAAGACCGCTTGAATCTTCGTCCCGCTCATTTTCGTTTGCTGGCCGAGCATAATTCCATCTACAAATCGATCGTAAATCGTAGTTTCGACCTGTCCCTGTGCGGGTGACGTTCCCTGATCCGTGATAAACACGCCCAACCCCTTGCGCGTTCGGATCAATCCGATACGTTCCAGCTCCTGATAAGATCGTTGAATCGTGTTTGGATTCACGAGCAGTTCCTGAGCCAAGGCTCGAATGGATGGGAGTGGATCTTTGGGTTGATAGACCCCCGCAGCCACCAGACTGCAGATGTGCTCGACGATTTGCTGATAAATGGGTACATGACTGTTGGGATTGATGGCCATCGTCGTTTTACTGCCTATATAAAGCCAAGTTCGTACTGTATTACATCACTAGTACAGTATATCACGCGTTTCGGAGAAGTCAAATCGAATACCGAATTATTTTCGTGGTGAAAATCTGCGCTGTTTGCCGTTGTCATGAACAATCAATACGAATAAAACAAAAAAACACTCTTTCTCGGTGACGAACGACCATTTTGAAAGATAGTGTATAAGTAAAGTGCCACATAATATGGCACCGTATTAAATAATTATCTTGACATATCCGTAACAATACATTAGAATAAAGACCAGTCATATATATTTAGACCGGGTGATGCACAAGTTCACTTCTTCGTGTAGTTACACCAGAAACGATTGTTTAACCCTCGGACAGAGGAGGTACGAACATGAAGACGATCGGGTTACGCGTAAAAATCGAAAGACGTAAAACGGCTTCGGGTGCGATGGCTTTGCTGTTTGCCTGTTTGATAGCCCCGTTGGCTGCTGACGAACCGCGAGATTCTGCGATGCGCAGGCGTGATCCCGCCACCGCGAAGCGAATTTCCAATTCTGACAAGAACGATTCCACCAACGATAGATACGAAACGGACTCGGACTCCAATGATCCAGCGGTACGAGCCAAAAAGAGTATCCGGCTTCATGTACGGTTCAGAATCAAATCACCGCTTGATCGTTGTCGATATACAACTCCAATGTCCCACCTGATACCCCGCGATTGGCTCGCGGTGGAAAAGGCACTCGTTACCTGGCCTATTGGATCGATGTTGATTCAACGGATATTTTTGTTTATGGCCGGCCATTGTACACGGTGGCTGACCTGGGTCAGGCACTCTGGAACATCGGGCCGGATTTGCAGCTCGACCCCGAAACCGTGATTTCTAACAGCGTCGCGATGCGCGAGGCGTTGGACGAAGCCTCTACGCTGGAACAGGATGCCTCGAGCTGGCAGCTCGCCACCCGTAACCTCGTCCTGAAGCTGACGGGTATTGCAACCCAAATCGATCCCACGAAAAGAGACGACGTACAATTATGTTGTGTAGATCCGGAACCTTGCGACGATCCGACAGCCGCAACCAGGCCGGAATCCCCGTTACCCGATACGCTCACGCCACAGGTCATCGACGGCGATGATAGCCGATCACAATTAACTCTGATCGACATCAAACGATCGGTGATTGAAGACACGATTTTTTACATAGGCCCCTGCGGCCCAGGTGGTGGCGGGTGCCCTTGCTGTAATAACCCTGACCCGTGCTGTGGCAGTGCAGACCAATGTTGTGGTACATGTTCAGGCACTTGTTGTTGTACCAATGATCGTTGTTGCAACGGCAGTCCCGCTGGCTGTTGTAACGACCCCGATCCATGTTGTGATGTAATGGACCCCTGCTGTGGCAATGACAACCGTTGCTGTAACTCAGACAATCCCTGTTGCGGAAGCGATGATCCGTGTTGTAATGTTAACGATGCTTGTTGTGGACAGAACGACCGTACCTGCAATGATGACAACCCTTGCGGTGGTAGTCCGGATCCGTGCTGTAATCCAGAGGATGACTGTTGCGGTGATAAGAATCGTTGTTGTAATCCGGACAACCCTTGTTGCGGTGATGAGGATCCATGCTGTAATGGGAACGATATTTGCTGTGGCGACAACGACCGTACCTGTAATCCGGACAACCCATGCGGAGGGGACCCGGACCCGTGCTGTAATCCGTATGACGACTGCTGCGGTAATCCCGACCCCTGTTGTAATCCTGATAATCCGTGCTGCGGGGTGAGTAGTGACGCGTGCTGTGCAACCGAGGACCCCTGCTGTAATAAACCGGGTGGTGGCACTGCGTGTGGGCTTGAATGCTGTGCGAGTGGTGAGGCGTGTTGCAACGGCACCTGCTGTGCATACGGGGAAGTCTGCTGCGACAACCAGACGACCTGCTGTGGAGCTGATTTATGCTGTGGAAACGATCAGTGCTGTACTGAGGTATGCGAAGCGTGTTTTAATGATGAAAGAAACGGTGAGATTATCGGTGAAATCATAACATCAGCTGATGCAGCCTGCATTGGCGATCCGATTTTCTTCAGTTTCCTTAACCCTGTAGATACTGGGGGAATAAAGCGCGTAGACTGTTCCGCAAAGGGGTTTATACCGCCTGTGGGAGTCCCTTGTTGGACTTCAGCTAGAGATTTTACAGGTATGCCCCTTGCTGGAATTCCATGTGAACCGTATTTCGTGGCAGCTGGCAGTCCCGCGCGGTGGACCGCGATTCTACATGGCAGCGCCAGTCGTCAATGCCCGCCAGATGATCTTCACATCAGCAAAACAGTACAATTTTACGGTATTGTTGTTGCGTCGGTAACCTTCGGCGGTATGAGTGGCACGAGTATGAAATCTGTGTTACGCGACGAAACGGGCTTAGCCTACCCAACTCCACACTGGAAGGATAATTCTATACCCGCTGATAATGATAACGCCGACGTTGGCGATCACAATTTTCCGGTGGTTTATCCGAGTGGCACAGGTATGGACCTATCCGCTACCCTGAGTGTTTTTCCACCACTTCCACTGGAGGATACTTTTACTGTTACAGCTACGGGAACTAGAAATGGCGTGACGTATACGTTTAGTGCCCCCGCGACGAACACCGGTAGCTCATTAACAATCAGTAATGTTCTGGCAGACAATTTGTTGCCGACCCATGTTGATTATTTTAATCCACTATGGTTGTCCTGGTCGGTAACGCAAACGAATGGCGAAAATCCGATGAATTGTTCGATATCCGGTACGGGCCATCGTATTTATGTAACTCTCGGGCCTCCGAACGCGGGGTCGCTGTATGAAACGGTGATCCATCAAGGCTGCACGAACGCAAAAGATTTGACGGACAGCAATAGCGTGATCGCAGCCATCTGGAGCGAGTTTACGGATCGCATGGTGAAACGAAAATCCAAAGATGGTTATAACAATACGGATGGAACGCAGCTGACCTATTATCAAAATTGGAATTGCATCAACACTTCTACACAAGCGTTGCTGGCAAACTCCGACGGTCAATGTGGTTCTTGGGCAAAATTCTTCATCGATATCATGGGTGGTCAGGGTATCAATCATACGAATGAGTATATATTATTTCAACATATGGATGCTACAGGGTTACAAGACTTCGGTATTGGTTTCATTGTAAAGAATTGGACATTTTCATCAAGTGGCGGTACGAGCGGATTAATAGATGATCCATATTTGAATATTCCAAATTCTCCATTGACAGGTCAACAATCATACAATTGGACATATACGGAAGTCGATGATGTCATCGGATTACCCGGACAAGGAACTCCAAATCCGGCTTCACTATTTAGTAATCATCAAGTCGTGAAATTGGGCACTCAGTATTATGATCCAAGTTACGGTGCTATGTATACATCGCTTGCGGATATCGATAACCTAGCTATCGACGGTTACTGGAAAAATTTAATTATGGATATTGATGAATCAGTGATAGTTGAAGATTTAAATAATGATGGAGATATGGTTGATGTGTTTTTGAATGTATCTGTTAAAGTTTTTCAAGTCAATCAAGCAGGCAATCAACTTAAGGAGGTGCCTTTTGAATACCCACCTAATTAAATACAAAAGAGTTCTTTACTGTATATATTCAATTTCAATATGCGCATTCATAACCGTATTGCCGCTTACTGATGCTCAGAACTTATTTGCCGATAGTAGTGAAATTCCTAGTGAAACCATATTGCGCCGTGTCATTCTTCAAGGCAAAGAGATTTACTATTTTGATTTTGATCTGGCAAATAAGGAAAAATACCCTGAATTTAAGATCGTGACAAATACATCAGTCGGGAATAAAGTAAACACTCTAGAACATTTACTTCATAGCAATATTCTTAGTAAATTGGATTATGCGCCTATGCGTTGGGACAAATCATCCAATATGCTGTTTTGCACACTCAAACGCCAATCTATACAACTTGGAAAATTTGATGTAAGCGTGCTACGATTTCCAATCGATGCAGTAGTACCGTCTCCAAATGGTCGTCTGGCGTTAAATCGGGATATTTTAAATCGACATAAAAGTAAAAGGGGTTTACCTTCTCCAAATTTTGTAGGTCTTGCACCATTATCCGCTCATCATGGTGGTATAGGATATGACGATCAAGGTGATCCGATCTTATTAAAGGTAATCCCCGAAAAACACTTCTATGATATACGTGTGAGTAATGATGACACGATTATACTCTTCATGACATTAGATGGTAAACTCAGCAGATGGATGTATGAGGACGGTAAAGATTGGGAATTCATACGCAAGTACGATTTTAAGGTCGAAGGTCCATTCCTTGTCACTGACAGCGGGAACTCTATCGTGTCGCAAAGAGAAGGGAAGTGGTGCGTGATCAGCGGTATCGAAACTGACGAACCGACAATTGAACCGATTGCACCGGTGCAGAAAAACATCCCCTTGATTCTAATTGAAGACATGACCGCAAAGAAACAATACTTCGATCTAGATGGCCGGGTGTTCGACATGAAGGGTATGGAAATAGAGCATTTTCCCGACCTGAAAAACTTCAACGACCGCGCCGAACTATTATTCGATTTCATCATCAAACAACGTGAATAATTGAACTAAGTCCGGTACTTTATGGTAGGAAAATGACACAAATTACATTATTAGTAATCGCAGTTGTAATGAGTGGGCCGGCTAGTATTAACAAGGACCGCCAACGATTACAACGAGTCCAAGTAATAGAAGATGATCTGTACAGCGTAGGATATGAAATTGCGAACTCATCACCTGATACAAAAGCGATACATGTAACTTTACGCAAGAGGTTTTCAAGTGCAGATACCAGACAACTGTCCAATGAAAGAGTTCTTGGCTTTGAATTCTCTCATCATAACAGCCGCATAAAACCAATTACCAGCAAGTTGAACTTGCCGTGGACTATCCACGATGGAAAGTTGTATATTTCAACTCACGCCTCGACCGGCCCGCCGGCGGGTGCGTGGTTAATGAATCTTTCACTCAACGAAAAAGAACCACGGAAATCCCAACCATTATTCGATAACGGCAACATACTGTTACAACCAGTTGGGAAAGCATTATCTGGATTTTGGGTAAATGACGGCGGGCAATCGATACTATTAAGGTCCATACCCCATGTTGATTTTGATTTCTATTTCGAGAAGGACGGAATCCTCAATCTATTTGTTACGGTAAATTCAGATTTAACTCACTGGACTTACGATAACAAAGAGTGGAAATACATACGCAAGTATGATTTTAAGGTCGATGGGCCTTTTTTCATAACCGATAACGGGAACTCGATCGTATCGCAGCGTGACGGGAAGTGGTGCGTGATCAGCGGTATCGAAACCGACGAGCCAACCATTGAACCCATCGCGCCGGTACAGAAGAATACGCCGCTAATCCTCATCGAGGACATGACCGCGAAAAAACAATACTTCGATCTCGATGGCCGGGTGTTCGACAAGAAGGGAATAGAATTGAGTCGATTCCCAGCCCATGAAAACTTCAACGACCGCGCCGAACTATTATTCGATTTCATCATCAAACAACGCGAATAATCCAATCATGACTGGCCCGTAGGATCGACCGTAAGTGGCCTCTGTTCCATCACCCACCCATCGCCAATATCGTTAAGGACAATCCCGGTGTATACTCCTGCGAGTTGATAGGTGAGGTGTCAGTTGAGATCGATCGTTGTAATTATATTGGCCGTGATTATTTTACAGCCGCTCTGTGGTTGCGGATCGGCTACCGGTTCGTTTCTCTCAGGTGACTCGACGGCGCCCGTCGATGAATTGCAATATCAATTGCTCGCCCGTTTTGTACACCTGTCAGACGCCCAGATCGTGGATGAGGAATCTCCGGCGAGGCTGACGTCGTTCGCCCAATTTTCCAACAGTGCATGGAGGCCACAAGAGGCCTATTCCGTTCAACTGCTGGACGGTATGGTTCGCACGATCAACAAAATACACATCGCGCAACACCCAATCGATTTTGTGGTACACACCGGTGATGCGACGGACAACGTTCAACAGAATGAGCTACGATGGTTTATCACGGCGCTGGACGGCGGCGTGATTGATCCAGCCAGTGGGCCTGACGATCGGGATGCGTTGGATATTCCCGATCCGCTTCTTGACCCGCATCATATTTTTGAAGCGCAGGGCTTATATCAAAACGGTGTGCACGGTTCATCTGATACAATTCAATGGTACAATCTGTTTGGTAATCATGACCATTTCGCGGTGGGTGTTTTCCCGATCATTCAATCGTTGGGTACGCGGATCAGCCCCATGCCGTTGGATTTTTTAGCGGGCATCCTGATCCCGTTTAATTTGAATCCCACGGGCGGGTTATCGTTGTCGCCAATTTCACCAGGCTATCCGGGGCCGCCGCCGCTGATTAACTCTCCGGTTCCAGTGGAATCGAACCCCAATCGAAAATACCTGAGCAATCAGGAATTCATCGCCGCCCATTTACAAAGTTCGACTTCGCCGATGGGGCACGGCTTCGATGAAAATCATCCGCGTCGATCCTGGTATAGTGTTTCACCCGTGCCGGGGTTGCGATTGATCGCGTTAAACTCAGCGACTCCGCTGATCGAACAGCCAACACTGATCTATTCGGAAGGCGCCATTTCCGGGCCTCAGTTGTTGTTCTTGAAAAACGAGTTGGAATTGGCTCAGCAAAATAACGAAACGGTGATCGTAGCTACACATCATCCGATCGATTCGCTTGAGCCAGTGTTGGGAACGGCATTGACCGCGTTCACGTTTCAAAAGCTGCTCAACAAATACCCCTGCGTGAAATTGCACCTGGCGGGTCACTGGCATCAGAATCTGGTGATACAGCGTGGGGGATATTTGGAAATAATCACCGGTTCCATCATCGACACACCGCAACAGGGTCGTGTCATCGAGATGTGGAGGCATAAGCCGGAAACTGAATCCCTTCTCGCTGTTACCGATCAACCCGGCATTGAAATCAGATATCGTATGTTTTCGCATCTGGACGATATCCCGTCGCCGGATGCATTGTCAGCGGCGCTGTTCGATGATCCACTGATGCCGCTTCGCAGAGTCGCTTATGATTTAGCCGCCAGTTCGTCTCATTAGGATATTTTTTTTGATGTGGCGGCGAACCCTACCAGCCACAAACGGCGTCTTTGTTCTGTTCTTCGAGCCAATCGAGCAGCGGCTGAAAATAATCGATAATCGCGGTGGCATCCATTCGCGTTTCTCCGCTCAACGCTTTCAACGCTTCGGGCCAGGGTCTGGACATGCCCATTTCCATCATGTCGTTAAGACGTTGCCCGGCTTTTTCATTGCCATAAATGGAGCAGGTATGTAGTGGGCCTTCGTGACCAGCGACCTCGCACAGCGCACGATGGAATTGAAACTGTAAAATCGTCGCCAGAAAATATCGTAGATAAGGGACATTGGCTGCGACGTGGTATTTTGCACCCGGATCAAAATCGTGCTCCGATCTTGCAACCGGTGGTGCGATCCCCTGGTATTGGGTACGCAGTTTCCACCAATGCTGATTGTATTGGTCCGGTTTTACTTTTCCCGCGAACACGTCAAACCGCCAGGTATCCACCACCAGTCCAAAAGGTAAAAACGCAATTTTCTCCATCGCTCGCTCCATCAAAGGGTTGAGGCTGTCGGGTGGTTCTTTGTCGAGATAACCAATTTTCACCAGATATGCCGGCGTTACCGATAACGCGATCGTATCGCCCAGCGCTTCATGGAATCCATCGTTGGCACTGTTGGTAAACAATGTGGGTAGATGTTTGTACGCCCGCTGATAATAATTGTGTCCCAGTTCGTGATGAATTGTTGTAAAGTCTTCTGAGGTTGGCTCGATACACATTTTGATGCGAAGGTCGTCCTGCCAGTCGATATCCCATGCACTGGCGTGACAGACGACTTCGCGATCGCGGGGCTTTACAAACATCGATCGCTCCCAGAATGTTGCGGGGAGTGGGGCCAGTCCTATCGAAGAAAAAAACGATTCCGCCTGATGGACGATATCAAGAGCGTTCATGTTTCGAGCGACCAATATATCCCCGATGTCAAACGCGCTGCCTTTTTCGGGTGCGACAAGTTCGCTCAGATTATTCCATTCCTGACTCCACATGTTTCCCAGCAAATGGGCGGGGATCGGCTGCCCGGACTTCACAAAGTCCGGTCCGTACTCTTTTTGAAGTTGCGTGCGAACGTAACAGTGTAGTTGTTCATACAACGGTCGGACCTGATTCCAGAGTCGGTTCAGCTCGGCTTCAAATTCATCCGGCGGCATGTCGTAATTGGACTTCCACATGTCACCCATGTTCTTGAAACCAAATTCACGCGCGCCTTCGTTAGCTAATTCAACAAAACGGGTGTATTTTTGTTTCATCACCGGTGTCACGGTTCGCCAGCCCGCCCACGCCTCTTTCAATTCGTTGTAGTTGGTGCTACTCGCCAAAATTTTGGAGAGATCGCCCAACGTTTTACAGGAGTCGTCGCCGTCGGGACAATACTTGCCCGTGGCGTAGATTCCCTTCATTTCGGTTGCGAGTTTTGCCAGTTCGTATCGTTTGTCTGCCTCCGAGGGTGCGGGCAGGGACAGGCTTAATTTGAGTAGATCAAACTTTCTTCGCAGCGCCTTATCCATGGTCAATGATTCGTAACGTTTCGCTTCGTTGGCCTTTCGAGAAGTGAAAGCCATGACCTCCGCCGCCGCCTGCGACGCAATGAGATCGGTGTCATGGTTGATGAACGTGGCATTGACCCAATCGCTTCGTTCGCGTGCGATCCACAGATTGAGCAGTTCCGCTTCGAGATCGTTCATGAACGTATCAGCCTCTGATAAAGTCGGCGTGTTCTGTGTGTATTGGATCGTGCCGGATAACTGGTATGTGTTTGCGTTGGTGTTGTTGTTTGGTGTCGGTGTCTGACAGGAGCTGGTTACAATCAACGGCAATAAGTACAGGTAGGGTCGCTTCATGAAATTATCTCACTTTGTATTGTTGGAATATCATTACGTTCATACGATGAAATATATAAGCGATTTGAAGTATAAATCAAGGTGCGTACCGTTGTGACGCAGCCAACAAAAAGTTGAATTTGTACCCTGCAACAGTACGTTTTATGAGTCATATTCGATAGGTGTGCAACGAGTACGTCTGGGTTTAATGCTTTATGTTTAATCGCTATACCGTCTATTGTGGTAAGTAGACATGGAAGGTGGTCCCATCGTTTGGTTGGCTGTCCAGCTGAGTGAAGCCGCCGGTGTCTGAGAGGGTGAACAAAATATAGTTAGATTTTTGTGATAGATGAAACGGGTCGGTGGCTTCGGTGATGACGTGACATTCTACAGATTCAATTAAACAGTCATCACCCATTAACAACGCTAATTCGATGCACAGGATTCAGCTTGAAGCAGTAAGTTTGATGGCCAGTGTTATCACACCATCGATGGTCGAAATATCGCATCAAATGGTGTAAATCCATGTAATATCGAGATTTTTTTATTGTTTTTTCTCTTTTCTCGCTTATCATTGAGGTCAAGACGTCTGAGGCTGGATGGGGTCTTTCGAGATCCGATAATCTGTAATTTGTAGGGAAAGGAGTGACTCATGGTCACTTGTCGATGGAAGCGGTTCGCTTATACAGTTCTTATATTTACTTCTTTGATTTCTTTTGCAAAAGCGAATGAAGCGGATGATATCGCGGCTGGTTTGCAGAATTTTGCAAACCGGTTGGATGACTTGGCGTCCTTTGGCGTGCTTGATGATGCGCTTCCGCTTACGGGCATCAGTCCCGCCGCAGAGCAGGGACTTCATCTGGCAGATCTGTTCAGTTCTACGCTGGGTGCACATCTCACAGGACCGTTTGCCGATCTGGACGCACTTGCACAGGCGATCCTGGATGCCAGTGATGCCGATTTTCTGGGCCTGGGCTTGTCCATCGTGTTTGAAAACATATCGATCGTTACGGATGCTGCGGATTCATCTCTGATCAACGTCAGTTTTGATGTAGATGTATTGCGAAACGTATCCTTCCCGATCAGTTTCATCGATGAAAACAACCCCATCAAATTTAACGGGGGTGGCCTGCCGCTTGACCTGGCGTTGGATACGACGTTTCAACTGCAGTTTGATAAAAACCAGGCGGATCCCGATCTTTCGTTTTATCTGACCACGCCGCCGAGTCTGAGTATCAGCATCGTGAACGCGTCGGTCGATTTGTCCGGCTTTGACGACTTGGTGGGATTCGCCGATGTATCCGTCTCCGGTACGTTGGCCCTTGATCTGGATATCGGCATAGATTTTCTCGATCCCGACGATGATGGCCGGATCACGCTTCAGGAATGGTCCAATACTTCATTAGCCGATCTCGTGGATATGGGTTTTCGCGAGGAAGCGGGTGATGAAATCGCGATCACACTTAATCTTGACAGCAGCTTAATCGGAGCAGCCGATTCTGTGGACGGAACGATCACGTTGATCGATGATGACGTGACCAACGGAATTAACGCGCCGACCGTATCACTTGGTCTGTTGGACGATTTTACCAATCTCACACCTACGCAGATTCTTAATGGGCTGGCTACGCTGGCGTCGACCGTAGGGGCGGCTGAGTTAATCACGGATGTGCAATTGCCGTTTATGCAGCAGTCGATTGGATCCACGATCGAATTTGCACAGCCCCTGGTTGATTTTATTCGACAGCAGTCCGCGGCTTCGATTACATGTGGAACCATTGCTGGCGATCCACCGCGCGGCGATTTTGCAAATCTTTCAATCGGTGACGAATTTTTCTGTCAGGTGACCGGCCTGGATATACCTTTTGAAATTCAGTGGGTGGATACAGCGAATGTGATGGTGGTATCGAACGGTACGGATATCAATACAGCCGGAACTAATCCGACGGACTATGTTTCGATGATGATGACCGGTGAGGGGCGACCCGATATTCGATTTGAATTCAAATCCGAAAGTGGTGCAGACTTTTCTTCCGTTTCGCGTTTGTTTCTGTCGGCGGAAGAATTGTTGCAACAACTTTCCAATCTGGCTGGCTTTGATGGCGACCTTGAAAACCTCAGCTATGACGCGCCGAGTAAAATTTTAACTTTCCGTTTGCAGTCCAGTATCGACCCGCTGGCTTTTGTCGCGGGAGATTTTGACTTTGCTGATCGTCTGCAATCCACGTCCAATCTTTGCGGATTGTCGAGCACCGCTGGTGCGTCGGTCACGATTGATCCGCAAGATGTTGGCATGGATCTTACGTTTGGAATGATTCTGGTGGAAAACGTGGATGATATTACGCCGGGTGATAATCCATCGAGTGAACTGGATCGATTTTTTATACAGGTTCCCGGGGCGGATCATCACATTCTCAAAGCGAATGCGACCATCAATGCGACTGTTGATCTGAAGGGTAAAATTGGATTTGTGGAAGTGGGGATCACGGGGGATGGCTCCGCCAACACCGCCAATCCCGGAACCGCTTTTGAAATTGTGGCCATGGACGCCGCTCAACCGATGTTGTCGGTTGATATTCAAACGCCGGCGGGTGGTATTGAAGTCGCCGGTGTGACCACGATCACAAACGCTATACTGATCAATCAGTTACTCTCCAACATCACGTCCTACATTCACGGTAATATCAACATCAAAATGAACGCTGGTTTGAAGGTGACCGCGGATCTGGGTGATCCGCTGTTAACGGCG
>CBDTZI010000004.1:0-24831 GCA_965364865.1 uncultured bacterium
GTGATCGAATTTCATCAATGCCGGTACGCGCAGCCAGATTGGATAGCGCTTCGGATCGGGGAATACCCATTTGCGATTCCAGCGTGACCATCTGCAATTCTTCGGAGAGGTCCGGATAAACCAGTTTCATCTCATCGCCGACGCGTTGAAACGCGGCGTCTAAACCCAGGCCCGATTCGACGGTAATGACCAGCAGGTCGAGTGTGTCTGGAAGACCTCTGCGAACCAATTCTTGACGTTTGCTGATGGCCGAACTCAACCAGAGATCAGGGGCAAGAAACCCAGCGCCCGCGCCCAACAGGGTGTACCCTATCCCGTTCATCAGGGGTACGCCTTTCATCCAGGCATAACCACCCGCAGCAATCGCTAACAAAACCGCCACAATGGATTTACTGGCAAGAAATGTGGTCACCACGGTATCTTTGCGAAATCCGCCCATCGCCAGTTTCACGCGCAGCTTGGACATCTCCTCTGCGTTGCTGACCATCGAAGGTCGAATCGCAATCGGAGCCACCGCGTCAATCATTTTTTTCGCGACCGATTCCTTGGCTTGTTTACGCACGTCCTGGACCGCGTTCTGGGCACGTCGGCCCTTCATGCGTCGCTTGATGACTGCGTCTTCCTGATCGCCTTCTTTAGGCCACAGCGCATACAAGATCAAACCAATACTGGCGATCACTAAAAAACCCATATAATAAAGGGACATTGGTATGCTCCTATGCTACGATCGATAGAAATACAACGACGGCTATACCTTGATATTGACGATCCAACGAATCATAGCGATACCCATTAACTGCAATCCGATCGCGACAATCAGCATGATTCTACCCACGGGATCCTCCAGCAATACATTGCCATACTCGGGGTTCAAATACATCGAACCCGCAAAAACGATAAAGGGTAAGCAAAACAACACCCACCCGGACAATCGACCTTCCGCGGTCAAACCATTGACCAGGCCTTTCAGCTCTATCCGTTCACGAATGACGCCGCAAATGTTGTCCAGCACTTCTGCCAAGTCACCACCCGTTTGTCGTTGAATCACCACGGCGGTGACAAAGAATCGAACGTCCATCGAATCCACGCGGTTGGCCATCGACTGCAAGGCTTCTTCAATTTTGATTCCGAGATTTTGTTCATGATACACCTGGGCAAACTCAGTGGCGATGGGTGGAGGCATCTGCTCATAGATCATTTGTATGGCCCCCGCCAGGGAGTGACCTGCTCGAAGGGCTTGACTCATCATTTCAAACACGTCTGGAAGCTGATTGCCAAGCTTGGCCATTCTCCTGCGGCGCTTAAAGCTAAGCCATATCAACGGTAGAATAATGACGCCGCCAGCGGCGCCTACCGCAACGATAAAATTGTAACCCAGCAAAGGAAGCCCGATCACAACCAACAGTGCGATGCCAGCGAGGTTCAACATCATTTGAGAAGCGGACCATTCCAGATCGGATTGATCGATCAGCGTTTGCAACTTGGGAATAAACTTCATTTTCCCCAAAACCGCCTGGGCAAAATTCGCAGAATCGCGTAACGCATTCCTTCTTAAAATACTGGCGGTGACCTCGTCCTGTTTGGTTTTCTCACCGCGAAGACGAGATTGCATCTTTTTCGCGCTGGAAGATTTTGAATCCGTCACAACCTGGTAGATACCATAGAACAACAGCATCGACCCCAGCGCGGGGAGAATATAGATCATCACATCAGATGATTGTGCGAGCATTGGTTGCCATTGAGATAACGTCATCATATCACCTTACAAAAAACTATGTCTTATTCTCCGTTGTCTTCCAGCAACATCTGCCGAGAGAACATTTCGGGATTCAACGTGCATCCCTTAGCGATGAGCGTGTCGTAGAAGGAAGGTCGAATCCCGGTCGATACAAACTGGCCACAAGTTTTACCACTGGGTGAAATACCCGTTTGCTCGAAGGAAAAAATATCCTGCATGGTAATGACGTCACCTTCCATACCGGCGATTTCCGTAATACTGATAATCTTTCGCGCCCCTCCCATCAATCGCTGCGCCTGCACCAGGATATGGATCGCCGAAGCCACTTGTTGCCGGATCGCCTTGATGGGCAGTTCGAACCCGGCCATCATGACCAGCGTCTCAATTCTGGCCACGCAGTCACGCGTGCTGTTGGCGTGAATCGTAGTCAAAGAACCGTCGTGACCGGTGTTCATCGCCTGCAGCATGTCGAGCGTTTCCGCCCCTCGACACTCACCCACCACCAGTCGGTCAGGCCGCATACGCAAACTGTTGATCAACAGGTCTCGAATTGTAATTTGTCCCTTGCCTTCGATGTTGGCGGGTCTGGTTTCCAATCGTACGACATGAGGCTGACGCAATTGAAGTTCGGCGGCGTCTTCAATGGTGACAATTCGATCGGTATCGGGAATAAAACTCGACAGGTTATTCAACAAGGTCGTTTTACCCGAACCCGTACCCCCGACGACGATGATATTCAAATGACCTTTCACACACGCTTCCAGAAAATCGCGCATCTCGGGCGTGATCGACTTGTAGTTGATATAATCTTCCCAGGTCAGCGGGTCCGCACCAAACCGACGAATAGACATACTGGCTCCGTCGATCGCCAGAGGAGGTATGACCGCGTTCACCCGGCTACCATCCTCCAGACGGGCATCCACGAGTGGACAGGTTTCATCACAACGACGACCCACCGCACTTACAATTTTATCAATGACGTGCATCAGGTGAGAGTTGTCGCGAAACTGAACTTCCGTCAGCTCCAGATTACCATTACGCTCAATATAAACCTGCTTGGGGCCGTTTACCAGAATATCACTGATCGTACCGTCGGTCAGTAACACTTCCAGCGGTCCCAGGCCAAACGTTTCGTCCAGCACTTCAGTAATCAGTCGTTGTTTTTCATTGAAATTCAGCAGCGTATTTTCTTCGTCCGCCAGCTGCGAAACGATCTCTTTCACCTGCGTACGCAACGATTCGTCATCGCCCACCATGCGTGCCAGGTCGAGTTTTTCGATGAGTTTTCGATGAAGCCGAACTTTCAGTGCATTAAACTGATCCACCTTTTCCCTGGCCGCTCTATTTTTTAAGGGCTTTTGGGTTGCGGGCTTCGGTGCCGCCGGCTTGGGTGGTTGTGCAGCCCCTCCGGACGCCGAAGCCTCTTTTTGCGCAGGTGCTTTTGCCGCTTCCACCACCTTCGGTGGTGCTTTCACGCTTGGTGTTATTCGTTTCCCGAACATTCGGGTACTCCCTTTATATTCAAGTAATCCCCAAGTGGGGCAAGCGACAAATTAACCAGGCGTAAAGATACGACCAATCAATCCCCGCTTCGTTCCTTCCTGATCACCCGCTACGTCTTCCGGCGTATATAGCCGCTCTGCGATGTCTCTGACACTCATACGTATTTTGCTCTTGGGGCTGTATGCTTGCAGGGGTTCACCCAGATTGATCGCACCGCTGACCGTACTCCATTCATCCGGAAGCGATGCAAACGCATCCAACCCCAGTGTTTCGGTGACGTTGTCCACCGTCAGATGGGCGGCGTCTCTTCCAACACGATTACAAATCAATTTGGTGCGATTGAGGTTGTAACCATTTTCCCTCATGTCATCGAGAATACGGACCGCATTACGAACACAGGGAACGGAAAGTTGTACCACCAGTAGATTGAAATCCGCCAGAGAGAGAATGGACTTTGCGCCGGCGTCGAATCGAGTCGGCCCATCCACAACTGTAAAGTCGCTCATTTTAGTAAGAATAGAAAACACACCGACACAAGCCGCAGCGGTGATCGTCTCCGCTTCTGCAAACGTGTTGGGTCGGCTCAATACCTTTACGCCACTTTCGTGTTTCGTCAGCGCCCGCGACATGACCGACGGATCCAATTGTTCCGGTGAGCCACAAACATCGGTTAAGGTATACGTCGGATCGACGTCAAGCATGGTGGCGACCTGCCCGTGTCTGTAATCCAGATCGACCACCGATACGTTTCCCTTAGCCATCTCTGCCAGTTCCACGGCAAGATTAATAGCCACCATGGTCGAACCCACACCACCCGCGGTGCCCATCACGGTAATCAGTTTTCCTTCTTTTTGTGAAACATTTCGCGTCGAGGCCACTTTGGCGATGGCCTCGCCGAGTGTTTTCGTATCCACGGGCTTGGGTAAAAATTCCTTGATCCCCAGTCGAATCGCTTTAAGAATCAACGGTCCGTCGGTCGAATCAGAAACGGCAAAAACCGCCAGGTTGGGATTCGCCGTCGCGACATCTCCCACGATCGGAAGGAGCGTATCCGGTGCCGGATCAAGATTGACCAAAAGGATATCTGCAGGGAACCGCTTCACCGCGTGGGCGAGCAGCGCTGGCTCTTCCACTTCGGCGATGATTTTCGTGTTGTCGAATTGCATGAGCAAACTGCGCAACTCAGCCGCGTGCTCTTCATTCGACGTCATCGTGATAATTTTAACGGCTTGCCCCATAGTAAAACTCAAAACCTTTTATTAAGTCCTGTATGATTCTATAAAGAGTAACCACAGAAGTTTTCATCAAACCCGCAACACGCACATTCGTTCACGGGTTGAAACATAGCCCGATGGTCCATCCAATCATCCTGGATGACTTGCACCGCTATTGCCATCACCGATAGTTCCGGCCATTGGTTTCGTCTCTGCGCCAAGATGTTCACCTTCCCTATACCTATGTAGATACACAGCCTATATCGGTTTATTTTCGAGGTAAGCGCTGAATCTACAGGCGTGTTCATCCATACGCGTTATCCGATAAAATACGATAAAACACTTTGAAATAGCATGTTTTATCGTAATAACACTTCTGAATAGCCGGACGTTCATTACCATAAACCCTACGCTTTCATTCTCGGACGAAAGCACAAATAAAAATTTCACTTCACCTGAATAATTTTGATGGGTACCGTACCTAAGGTTATAGGGTCTTGCATCGTTCTATGGATTTGAGGGATCATCGATTGCCGCCCGGGTACGCCCCATAAAAAAGGTGCGGCGACTCTTGTTGAATCACCGCACCTCATATTATTTTTACATCATTGTCAATCAATCCTCACGCCCATCGATCAACCGTATTCAATACTTTACAAACTCACTTAACGAACCAGTACGATGCGTCCCAGTTCGCCGTTCGTACTCGGTGCTGTAGGACTGGTACGCACACCATTACCCACATACGACACAGGCTGAATGTAGATACCACGAGTGGCAGGATTACCCGAGATTTGGGCGTGCATGATCCTGCCAAATTTCAGATCAGTAATATCATAAACCGCGTTGGAACCACCCAGAACGGCACCCTCGTGCAAAAAGAATCCGATCACTTGACCGACCATAGGTTGGATCGTGTTTTCCATACTCGCAACAAGACCCGGACTGCCGGTCATGTTGTAAACACTACCATCGAACACAGGATCCGACGTGCCAATTTCCGATTCGACCTGAGCAGCTGTAACGCCGTCTTCGATCTGTATGATTTCTTCCGCCGTACCCTGACCCACGTTACCAATGTTCAACATTCCGAAGTTACCTGCGGCATCATCGAGATGGGGATATAATTTGAATTCTCGCGTACCATCAGACGATGAGGAAATGGTATCTGATGCTTCGTCGTAAGAATAATTATCCGAACCGCTGATCAAACTCTGTTCGTAGATGGTTCTCGATATTGTAAAAGGCGCAATACCACCACCCGGAACATCAAAATCAAAGCCCAAAAATCGATCGTCAAACGCCGCCGTCGCCGTGGCAATGGAATCAGAGTAAAACCGACCAAACACGCCCGAGAAAAATAGCGGAACCTGTCCGTTGGATCCGTTTGCGTTACGATGAACCGTGACCTGCACCGCGTTGTAGTCCGTGGCTGCGGCACCCGTATCTAATGGGTCTGTCCCCGAGTTCAAATTAATCTCACCCGTAAGTATATCTCCCGTCTCGATATGAGTGGCGTCGTTCAGTGTCTTGTTCAGAATGGAAATCGTGTTGCTGCGTGATATCGCCTCCCCGACAACGCCATCCAATGAACCAGCGCCGTTTCTGACATCCATCATGTCGTCCGTGGTTAAGGCGGTGACCCCTGCCAGCGCAGCCGCATCAGCAGCACGCTGTAACTCACCTCGAGCCGCATAAATCTGACCCACGTCGATGGTCATCGCCGCCGCTCCCAATAATACCGCAAGCATCACACCCACCTGAACCGCGACGATCCCTCGTCTGCGTGATCCCTCTGGGCGCGTACGTTTTTTCAAGAATTTAGCAACCATTATCGTTCCCCCTTCTATGTGGAAAGGTGTTACCCCGTGTGGGTAATCCTAATAGCCGCCTCCGATTGGGCGGGCGTGGTTACGGCAACGTCATCTATTTTCCGCTGTTTGATCCCGCATGACCCCACGGCCCATGCAGAGACAATTCATCTGGGTCAGAACTGACATCCATGGTCAATGGATCATCTTTTGGTTTCTGATTCTCATTACGAGCTTCCAACAACCCCATAAAATAAAGCTCTTTATCTGAGGGTGAAAGTATATCTTCACCTGGTAGTCTGATTTTCTGATGCGGTTCCAGTGGAGCCACGATTTCCGGCGTCACCAGGATTACCAATTCCGTAAGAGATCGCTGAAAATTCACGCTTCGAAACAACGTACCCAAAATAGGTAGATCACCCATGCCAGGAACTCGACTGGAAATACCACGAATCTGTTCACTTAATAAGCCCGCGATCGTAATCGTCTGCCCGTTCCCCACTTCCACCGTCGTTTCCGCGGCGCGTGTACTCAAACCCGGAACGACGAATCCTTCGATCTGAACCGCTGCAGAAAAATCAAGCTCGGACACTTCCGGAGCCACATGCAGACGAATTCGTTGATGACCCAACACCGTGGGTGTAAAGTTTAATCGCACTCCAAACTCACGAAAATCAATCGTGACCTGCTGATTGCCTTGCGGAACAGGGATGGGAAATTCTCCACCCGCCAGGAACGTCGCTTCTTCGCCGCTGATCGCGGTTAAGCTCGGCTCGGCTAAGACTTTCAGCAAATTGTTGTCGGTCATCGCGCGAATAAAAGTCTGCGCCTGAATCTTTGGAAATCCGATCGACAATGTTGTTGCGGGAGAGACGGGGATACCATTTTCACCGGTAATAAAAGCGTCTGCCAGGGGGAACACGGATCCGTTCCCGGTGCTGATAGGGGTTCTTCTGGCAGCCCCGATATTAATAGGATTAATCCCGCCCAACTGGTTGATGAAAAACGCATCCGCGGCTTGTTTACCCGCGATGAATCCGTTGACGCCCAATTCGCGTGTCGCCGCTCGTGAAACCTCCGCCACGATACATTTCAACGTAACCTGTTGTTCGCCCACGATCGTCATATGATTCTGAACGGCAAACTCAGCATTACGTGAAGCCGATCGAGGAAGGAAAAGCTCAGCCAATTCGACCATACGCTGCGCACGATCCAGACTACTGACCCGCCCTGTCAACACAATATTCCCCATGACCGATACGGCTTCCACTTCAGACAGAGAATCGATATTACCTAATGTAGTGTTGAGTAATTCAAGATCCAACTCGACACTGATCTCAATCATGAACTGTTCGTTGTTCACGCCCGTGAGCGTTAACGTCGTGGTACCATAGCTTTGGCCGGTAATCATGATTCTTCTGGGATTGATGACCTGAATATCTGCAATCAGAGCCGCGACGACATCCGCACGAGTGACTTCCAACGTTGTTTCAATAGTGACGTTTCGATAGAGCGGAACCGTAACCTTTTGATGATTGGACGACAGGTCAAGAACCTTTACCCGAAAAGCATGACTTTGGATATCCTGTCCAAGCGCAGGGGTTGCGATCACCGTCCATACCAGGCAAGACATGCATGCCAAAGCGGTATTCCTCACTCGACGACCGACGATTCCCCGCCGGGGTTTGAGTATGTCTTCCATGACGCTCTCAACCATTACAAACCTCCTACATTATTCTGTGCGCCTATTTCGCTTTTCTTATTGTCGGCGTTTTCTCTAAATTTCACGACTGAACTCGTGGACTGCTTACCCGTAGTACTCGATGGAAAACCATACCCGGAATTTCTCTTGATTTGTTTGCTTGCTCGAGCGGATGATCCCTTGGAAACTTTGATAATATTGGAAGAATAGCGATTCTGGAAAACCACTCTCTCAGTATCAACTTCCTTACCCGGAACACCGGATCCTCTATAAATGACAACTTCGTATGGTTCTGTATCGATGACTGCTCTGGCAATGACCGGCTTCTTTCCAAACATATTATTAAAAAGTTCCGACAATTTTGCCGACGGCAGTCCGCCAGCTTTAGCCACCCCGTCGTCCTTACCACGCATCGAAAGTGTGATTCGACCTCGAGAGCTGGCTAAGTGAAACTTGGGGACGTTTTTTTCATGGATAAACAAGGTTGCAGATTTTGCCGGTTTTCCCTTGGTGGCCGCTGCGTCCTGTTCCGATTGTGATCCACGACCTACCGCAGCCACCTGGACACGTTGAAGGACGACTTCGGAAACCGTCTCTTTTTGTCGGTTTCCACTACTGCTATCCACGTCCATCACCACCACTACGTCTACCCAGTCGCCGGGATTTAATTGATAAGCAACCCCCGTGACCTCATCGATTCGTACGGATACCGCTCGAAATCCTGGTGGAATACGCCCAACCATACCCTGTTGCGTTCCTTTCGGAGCCAGCATGGTTTCAAGCACCGGTACATGCATGGGGATCGTTTTGGCCGTAACTCGATCCTTCAGATCCTCCATCGCGGCAAAGCGGCTTTTCTCCGGTGCAAAATTTTCGTCGCTGGTTTCGATGATCTCAAGCATCGAATCCGTGATCAACTGATAGGCATCGATATCCTGACGAGCTCGAACCACCTGGAACGTGGGCGCCGCTTGATTTTCCGACTTCGCCTTTTTCACCGTGTCGATTACGAATTTGACCGCCAACACACCAACAGCCAGGCCAAGTACCAATGGGATGATTGCCTTCCCTTTCATGTTACGCCCCTTAGATTACGAACCAAGTTAATGTTGAAACCCTGTAGTTTGAACCCAATATCGTAAATAGGCATCGCGTGCGTGGGATGATGCAAGACGACCCCAGGCACACAATGCTTCTACTTTTCATGTCTGTTTATCGGATGGCTACGGGCGTCTTTCGACCTCACAACTGTAATTTTTTGACATTTCTGATGTCCAATTTTGCCGGTTTCGTTCGACATGGCGACGGGGTTCATCAACCGCATTTTTATTGAACCTTGCCACCGAAATCGTTGCAACCATCCAAATCACATACCTTCTTTTCTCATGCTGGTGCTTCCCGTGAGATTACCCGTTCGGGGTCCGAAGAATCCACCCATCAATGAGACGTCCGCAAAAGGAATCGAAACGGTGACCGATTCAACCGGATCCGCCACGGTGGCATGCGTCATTGTGACGGTGTAGGTCGACATCCCCGTCGTGGACATCATATCGCCCACACGAGATAAAACGTTGGTGTAAGGAACGTCCGTGGTTTGAAGGATGGCAATTCGACATCCTTCACGTGCCGCGGTTTGCAAAGTCTGTTTGACCATAAAGACCCAGCCATATTCGATAATGCCGAACAGAATGGTCAACAGCAAGGGTAACACCACCGCAAACTCAACGATCACCGCCGCCCGATCTTTGAGCGATCCACCTCGACGTCGTTGGAAAAGTCCTCTCCTTCTGCATTTCATCATGACAGCCCCCACCAGCCAAACATTTCGTTAAACAACACGATTAGAGTTCCAAATGTCAGCGGTACACCATAGGGCAAGAGCTGCGAACTGTTACCAAAACTTTTCGCCGACCCATACTCGCTGAACATTTTTTTCGTACTAGAAAATTTATGCATAATCACACCCATGTTTGCACACGCCATTTGCAAACGACCGGTGGACAGGATCATGACTGTGGCGACCACACCGCCAATCACCACTCCATAGCAGAATGAATAAAAGGTCAGTCCGGCACCCAGCCACACGCCGATCGCCGCCATCAATTTTACATCACCCGCACCCATGCCGTGCATCAACCACGGAACAATAAGCAAACCGAAACCGGTTAACATTCCCATCAGCCCAAAGGAAAGACCGCTCCAACCAAAAAAGCAGGCCTGCACGGCAAACCCGATTAAAATCAACGCCAGGTTTAACCAATTGGGAACACGTCGCTGTGCAAAGTCATACCACGACGCCAATAAGATACCGGGAATTAAAATCGCACAGGTTACATCAACAAATTCGAATGTCATGGTAATAGACTCCGACAAGATAAGAAAACAAGGACTCGGCACGCCGCGACTCTGCGGTGTACCCTTCCCCCCCTATAAATATATAATTGCAATTACGATATCACAAAAAAATACTTAAAAATATTAAGGTCCATAATGTAGAAGCGGGCGTCCCCCTTTCAGAGAACGCCCACCTCATGCTAAAGCTCATAGATAACCGGTCGAGAAAGACCAACCGGTCTTTGGGTGAACCCTTAAGACGCGGTGGCAGCCGTGAGCGAGGTATCCGCGTTGGTGAAAACGGCATCAACGGTTGTACCCAGCCCGGTGATTGCACCCAGCGCGACAATAATAATCAGCGCCAACATCACGGCATATTCTGTGGCCGTGGGTCCATCCTCGGATTTCAAGAAGTTCTTAGCGAGATTCTTGAAGTTTTGCATAACGATTACTCCCTTTTTCATGTAGAGTCGACCCATTCGACCCTGAGAAAACACTAAGAAGCAGTAGCCGCTGTGAGTGTGGTATCCACGTTAGTGAAAATACCGTCTACAGTCGTACCGAGCCCGGTAATCGCACCCAGCGCAACGATAATAATCAGCGCCAGCATCACGGCGTACTCTGTTGCGGTAGGTCCGTCCTCCGATTGTAAGAATCTTTTTGCGAGATTTTTGAAGTTTTGCATCACGATACTCCTTCTTTCCGATATGAGCCGACAGGGTCGACCCGGTGATTTCGTGGAGACTACTCAAACCCAATATGGTTGGTCAGATCCCCTTATAAATACTCGCACCTCCAAAGGGTTGCGAGAATAATTCATTTTTCATTGGTGCGACATGCTAAACTACTATTGAAAACGTAAGAAACAAATCTACGATGTGCAAATTTATTTCCGTAACGATTTCGTCATCGAGTGATTACGATGCCGCAGCCGGAAGAGTGCCAGCCACCGACACATAAATATCATTCATATGCGAGCCAAACATACCCATCGTGGTTAATGCGATGATACAAATCAAGCCAATCAACACTGCATACTCCGTCGCAGTGGGACCCTCATCGCCGCCGAAAAATCGGCGTATCGTTTTTTTCAACCTGCTCATCTCTATACCCCCCTCGTTCTACCATATGTGAGTCTCTTCATAGACATCACACTCGGCGCACAATGCTCCGACAGAACGATACACATAAACCTTCCAATACAATTTCAGGCTGTGCAAATAAAAAAACAGAAAAGAATTGTCCCATAAGTATGGATCAAAGCTCGTCCCAATATATAGCACAAAACACACGTCTAACTTCATGAAGTTCACCAGTTCATCAGACGATAGTCACCATCATCATGGGGTGGCAAAAAACTATTATCCAGGACTTAATTCGCAGCGCCCATCCTGAGGGCGGTTGGGGTTATCGGATCGGAATGTCGGTTCACGCTGAACCCACAGCCCTCGCCTGTCTCGCACTCACCGCCCATAACATTCAGTCCGATGTCATTCAACGAGGACTCCTCGTATTAAAAAAATTGCAGAAAAAAAACGGACTCATTCCCGTAGCCCAAACCGTTGATTCACCCGGCTGGTCAACCGGACTCTGTTTGTTAGCCTGGCTCCACGCGGGTAAAAAAGAACGGTTCCGTGATCCAGTCGAAAAGGCCGCTTCGTGGTTATTGGCTACCTATGGAAAAAAAGTGAAACAATCGTCCGAACATGTTGGACACAATACAACGCTGCAGGGTTGGCCCTGGGTCGAACAAACCCATTCGTGGGCGGAACCCACCTCGTACGCTGTCCTGGCCCTTCGCGCCGCGGGTTATGAGAACCACCCACGCATTCAGGAAGCGACCGAGTTATTATTGGACCGTGCAATACCGGATGGTGGCTGGAATTATGGAAACACACTTACGCTCGGTCAGATTCTTCAGCCCTTTCCCTGCACGACCGGTATCGTGCTCACCGCGCTCAAAGGGTTACCCACCAACAAACGAATCGAAGAATCCGTGACGTACCTCACCAAAGAACTTCCACAGATTCGATCGCCACTCTCATTGGGTTGGGGGTTAATGGGATTGAGCGCGTGGAATGCCAGACCGCAACATGCGAGTAGCTGGTTGAAAGAGGCGGCCCAGAAATCCTCGCAACGTGAAGCCAATGCGCTTCACGCATCCATGTTGCTGTTAGCGGACGCAAAAGAAAATCCACTCATCCTGGATCAATCAAGCATACTTCATGACATCGCCTGATCAAAAAAAATCCACCGGCGAAAAACATTCCCTGACCCGTCGAGAGATGATCGGCGTCAGCTCGACCGTTCTGCTCGGCGGCAGCGTCGCAGCCGGTATGCACCAGTGGTCACAACACGAAAACGGAAAGCGTGCCGAAGTCTGTATCCAACAGGTGGAACATTACAATCAGGATGTGGTTCGCGCCATCAAAGAGGGCTTGTTGGAACTTGGCATTACTCGAAATAACATTCGTGGCAAACGGATCGTCTTAAAACCCAACCTGGTCGAAACCGCAATCGATCGACCGCATATTAACACCCATCCATCGGTCATCGTTTCAGCGGCAGAAGTTTTTCGCAGCCTGGACGCCGCCGAGGTCATCGTGGCTGAGGGTCAGGGGCATCGTCGTGACAGTATGATCGTGCTCGATGAATCCGGTATGGGCAAGGCGTTACACGAAGCACAAATTCCCTTTGTGGACCTGAATCACGACGACGTCGCGGTGGTGAATAATCTCAGCCGCTGGACAAAACTGTCCACGATATATCTACCCAAAACCATACTCACCGCTGACTGGGTTGTTTCCATGCCCAAACTGAAAACGCATCACTGGATGGGCGTGACCTGTGCGATGAAAAATTTGTTCGGCGTGATGCCGGGGATCATTTACGGCTGGCCCAAAAACGTATTGCATTATCATGGCATCGCCGAATCCATTTTAGATATTCAAGCCGCGGTCAAACCCAACCTCGCCATTGTCGACGGCATCGTCGGCATGGAAGGCGACGGCCCCATTATGGGAAGCGCCAAACACTCTGGCTGTATCATCATGGGCAAAAATTCCGCTGCCGTGGACGCGACAGCTACGCGTGTGATGGGATTAAACCCTTACGGTGTTCCTTATCTTCAAGGCGCATCGGGATCTTTTGGTCCGATCCACGAAAAGAACATCGCACAACGCGGCGAAACCATCAGCCGAGTTCAATCTCGCTATGATGTTCTTGATTACCCCCACCTGCACGCCGTCGCTTCGGTTTGAATCATCTATTAATATCTTTCTATAGCACTAAAATCTACTGCTATGCGCCAATTTTCGTTTATCATTCCATCGCTAAACTTGACAAACCCAAGCTCTTCCAAACGATATATCTCTCGAATAGTTGTTCGTGTCGCCCTGTTGGAATAAAGTGGCCAACAAATATCCATTAATTCATCCCATGTTATTTCCATAGATGATTCGCCTGAAAAAGGATCAGGGATCTTAGTTTTATCCAAAATACGATGAAGAACATTGGATTCACGTTCATTAAGAAGTTTGCGTCTCGGACTGATACGCTTTTCTAAACATCGTCGTATCAAATCTCTATATTTCAAACGATGTGTTCTATTTCTGATATAATTGTTGATTTGATCGAGTTCATCACGAAAACCACGAAGACCAAACAATAAGAATTTCGTTATATCATACTTATATTTAGTACGTGTATCTTGTAATATACGAAAATACTCGTCGCGGTTTCGATAGAAAAAATTTGATAAAGAATAAAAGCCATAAGTATTGTATCCCGCACCGTACAAAATTGCAGCTTCTATACAACGAGTTGTTCTGCCATTTCCGTCACCAAATGGATGGAGTGTGACAAAATAAAAATGAGTAACTAAAGATTGTATTACTGCGTGTTGCTCAAGAAATTCAGAGGAGTGGATAAACGCCAAAAATTCTTCCAAAAGACGTTTTAGAATTTCTCCACCAGAAGCTGCACGATGAACACCACCGAGTTGGGGGCTTCCGACCGTTACATTGTGGCCAGACAAACGTATACGACCAGGATTATTGTTGTGATGATCACTCCCTGTTGTTAAAATTTTATGGACGGCACAAATATCTTTTAAACGAATTGGCCTTCGCTCTATGAATTGAATCTCAACCCATTCAAAAGCTTTTTCAGCATTTTTAGTTTGTTGCTCGACTTGATTCTTTGCCTGCCACTTATTCCCTTTGCCAACTTGCCTCGCAACCTCTTCTTCTGATAAAGGATTACCTTCAATCGCTGTTGTTCCATGTACAGCCCTCACTATGTAAAGTCGCCTTAGATCCTCCTGCCAATCCTTGGGTAAAAACATATTTTTCAGTGATTGTCTATAAATTTCAATGTGTATTACCTCTTGCCTTAAAACATCTCTATCGTAGTGTAATGAAAACTTAAATGACTCACAATTTGACATGTTATTTGACAACCTAAAATACGCCATAACTCATTGTAAATAAAGAGCTTACATTATATATACAAGTTATTTATCCAACTATATTGTACTCTATATTGTCAAGTTTGTCAAGTAATAATAAAAAAAAACATCCTATAAAGTCACCCTTTCAAGAAAATGCCTGATTGGGAGTGTGTTCGGCATAATACAAACAATTTGAATCGTTGGGGTATTTGGAAAAAGTCAATCCGATTCGTGTTCATGGTCGTGCATGTCTTTGGGCATATTACCGCGCAGCCAGGTCGGGTTCATCGGATAAACCGTCGGGCTGAACACCGTCGCGTAGATGTGCCAGATCAAAATCGCCAGTGTCGCCAGCCAGGCTTCGTAATAATGAACCACCCCAGCTACGTCGATCAACACCTTGGACACCGATAAACGCTCGATAATTTCGCTGTCAAACCACAACATCACACCGGTGAGGATCATAATCACCGTACCCCACATCAACGCCCAGTATTCAGTTTTTTCCACATATCCAAACCGCTTAAATTTCGGAGCGGCCTCTCGCTGGCCCGCAAAAAATTGCACGTTCTGTTTTATATGTAGCACGTCGTGCTTTCGCGGGAACATATCCCACAGCCACGACCGCCCGCTCTTTGTAAACAAATACAACGCGTGCCACACCACCCAGAGCATCATCACGATCCCTGCGAACCGATGAATCACGCCGCGCAGCACAAACCCCTCGCCGCCACTCCATCCAAACAGCAGCTGCACCCACCACGACTCGGAATAACGCAGTGAAAAACCGCTGATCGCCAGTACGATAAACGAAAGCATCAACACCCAATGTTGCATCACTTCACTGTGGTTAAATCGAACCACCTGCGGACCGCGACTGCGCAATCGCATGTAACGAAGCCAGTGTAAGACATTGTGCAACAGCATGAATCCCACCGTCAGACCGATCAGCCACAGGTACAACACGGTAAAGAAATAGGGCCAGCCCGAATTTTCGTCACCGTTGGGAGAGTGGATACCCGCCGAGGCCATATCTTTGGAAATGCCCGGATGACATTCACCGCAGGTGTTTTGAAGATTGTCCGGATAGATGGGTGAGGCCGGGTCCGTCGATGCCAGGATACGATGCACTCCGTGACACGAAGCACAGTTAGCCACGTGCACATCCCCGGATTTTCGTTTTAACCCGTGATAGGAATCGATATAGGTTTTAAGTTTGTCCGGCGAAATGCCCAGCCGTTCGTTCAAAATTTCCGATTCATGGCAGGGTGAGCAGGTCGAAATCGCCAGTCTCGCAGCGCTGACCGGTGAACGAAGATCAGACGTCGGTAAAATGCCGTGCTCACCGTGACAGTGGGTACACACCGGCGCATCCATCGAACCCTGCTTGACGAATTTACCGTGAACCCCGTCCAAGAATTCCTCCGTGATACTCGTATGGCATTGACCGCAGGTATCGGGGATGTTGAAGTGATAGGTAGTCGATTTTGGATCGCTGGGACTTAAAATTCGATGGGCGGTACGTGTTCCGTCCGGTTGGGTTGCGGAGTGACAGTCGTTGCAGGTGGCTGCGGAATATAAACCTTTATCTGCGGCTTTACCATGCACACTACTTTCAAATAATTTGATCGGCTTATCCCGCAAAATCTTATGTTTTTTAAGTAAATTCACATTCGTATGACACGATCGACAGGTGGACGGAAGGTTGATCGGATGAACGTGAGACTGTCGATCCGAGGAATGCAGAATTTCGTGTGTTCCGTGACAACTTGCACACGACGGTAGATCGGGGTCCTTGCCCACTTCCAGTCGGCCATGCTTTGTGTAAATCTCCGCTTCGTCCTCATGACATTCACCACAGTTGACCGATTCAGGTTCTTCACCGTGAGGCCTGGCGACGGCTGGATCGATATCGTCTTCGTCAATGGATTCATGACAGTCCGTACAGTCCAAATCCTGATGAACCGATTTGGCTATCAGTTGATAGGGTGGACCGGGCAGCCTACGATCCGCGTGCCCGTTATGGCATGTATTGCAAGATGGGTTTACATTTTCTTGCGAAAAAACGAACGTTGGTAAACAAGAACATATGACGACGATTACAAACAGATAAATGGTGTTGGATCGCATGGCACGTTCCCTCAATGTTGTAGTTGTTTATCGATACGAAAACAGCATGGCGTATATAATCAACACCACCAGCGTGAAGCCGATGACCAACGCCGATGCGCCGAACAGCTTGATGATTTTTACATAAGAGGCGGAGGCCGGATCAGCCAAATGTTGATCCAGCATTCCGTTGGCAACCAGCTCTTCGTATAAACGTGGCTTATCGTGTTTCAATTCTGCCACTGACATCTGGCCGGTAAAGATAACCGTATCCATGGGAAACTTTTCCGGTCTGAAATGCGTATTGAAAAAATGGATGGTAAAGATAAACCCGGTAGCCAACAGCGCTTCATCGCTGTGGATAATGGTGGCTACGTTGATCGACCATCCCGGAAGGATGCGGGTGAATAATTCGGGAAACCACAAGCAAAGTCCTGTGCTGCCGATGATGGCTATTCCCCAAAAGACGGCAAAGTAATCAAATTTTTCCCAATACGTCCATCGCCCGTAGCGAGGTCTGGGCCCGCGACCGAAAAACCATTTCAAGGTGCGAATGAGTTCGCCCACATCGGAGAATTTGGGGAGTATCGAATCGGAGCCGAACAGATATTGAAACAGGGGTACGGATCCGCTGCGATATTTTCGTACCACATTCCAGAGATGGGTTAAGAAGTAGCCAAATGTTACGATCGCACAAATTCGATGTATCCAGCCGGCACTATCCGTTCCGCCCAGTAAATTCATCAACACCTGCGCCCAGGAAGCATAGGAGAATTTCAGCGCCATCCCCGTAAGCGCGAGTCCGAAAAAGCTTAAGATCATCGTGATATGTAATTTGCGTTGCAACGGCGTGAAACGAACATACTGTTTTTTTTTGGAAGTCAGGTGATTTCCATTCGCCGCCCGCTCCCGTTGTAATTCCTGCCGGAGTTTCCAGGACCGGGGCAGCCAGGCCAGCGTGTGCAATCCGAAAAACCCAAACGTACCCACCAGCAGAGTTGTCATCCCCCAAAACGTATAATATAAAATCGGATACTTCACCGGATCGTGATGGGTGGCGTGCGTCAGATACCCCGCAAACTGTCGGTGTGATCCCGGGTGACACTCCCCACAGGTCTGAACGATATTTTCGCGCGACAATCGAGATTTTGGATTGTGCGGCGGCAAAATATCATGTGCTCCATGACAATCATAACATTTGGCACGGGTAACATCGCCCAGCGCAGAAGCTTTTCCATGATAGGTATCGAAATAGGTTTCGGTGACCTTCTCATGACATTCACCACATTGCACCATCATGCCCAGCTTGAATTCTGGCAGGTCTGTACGCGCCACGGTATGAGCCTGATGACAGTCGTGGCAACGAGGTAGCTCGGGCATTCCGCGAACGCGGCGAGCATCGTAATCAGGGTTTCCCGTTTCCGAATGTATACTGTGTTGATATTGCTCGTAAATTCCGTCGTGGCATGCGCCACAGGTCGCGGCGATATTATGTGCGTTGATGCTGGACTCCGGGTCGTTGTGGGGAAGCTCCTTATGAGCGGTATGGCAGTCGGTACAGGTGGCGGTGACCGTCAAACCGCTTTGCAGTAATCCTTTTCCATGAATACTCATGGTGTAATGCTGGATGATATTTTCTTCTTCACCGAAATAACGAACAGCCGCCGGCGCACCTGCCCGATGGCATCGTCCGCACAACACCGGGATATTTCGACTAAACGTGGGAGATTCGCGTATCAGCGCCTGTAACATGGGAGACGCGTCTTCAGGAACTTGATGCTCCAGCGTACCGTGCGTACCGTGGCACTCGATACAAGTGGGTGCAGTCGGGTCACCGGCGTTGTGCAAAGACCCATGTATGCCGCGCGAGTAGTGCTGCGACACTTCTTCGTGACATAACTGACAATTTACGGGTTGCGTAATGGTTTCGCAGGCTCGCTCTTGTGACGGCGAAACTTCTGAATGACACTGGGCACAGGAGACCAGTTTTCGGCCATGGATCGATTTGGCGTGCTCGCTTTCATTCACGAATAACGATCTTCCATCATCGGACGAGACAATCGTCCGATCCTTATGACATCGCAGACAGTCCGCGTTGGCCATGTTTGTTTCGTAAAACACTTTTCGCGCTTCGTGCGGCGAGTGACATTCCACGCAAATCGGAACGATCCCCTGCTTTTCCCACAACTCACCGGCGATTACTTTTCGATGAACCTCTTCAATCAATCCGTGACATTGCATACACGTTTTCGTAACGTTGTCTTTATGGATGGAAGATAGCGGGTCCGTATGGGGTAATACATGGTGACCAGTATGACAGCTTGTGCAGACGGCGGTTGAAATCAAACCCTGTTTGAAAAGTCCCTCGCCATGAATACTTTGCGTGTAACGCTTAACGATTTGTTCCTGCGGAATGTTGTGCGTTCGCTCAACCTCAGCCCCCTCCGCATGACACTGGGCACACATTCGTGGTATATTAAACGGCGACAGTGCAGAGTTGCGACTTTTCAGCGGTACAATGTAATGTTTTCCGTGACAATCCTGACAAAGCGGTGCATCTTGATCGCCCGATTTTGCAAGTTTACCATGTGTGCTCGACCAATAGGCTGCGATGGGTCCGTCTTCACCATCTTCATGACAAGAATCGCAGGATACGCGATCAAGCTTGATCGCATGGGGATATTCCTCCAGCCCGTCGAGCGATTCGTGACAGTCAATACAATCCATAGATCCGTGAACACTTAACTCATACTCATCCTCATCCACAAAAAGCGATACCGTACGTTCGCCGCGAACGACCTGCAAACCCGCGGTTTCATGGCATTTCAGACAATCGCTGTTGTCCTGCGCATGGGCGAATGGGGTAGAGAATAACAAGAGCATGAATATAAAACGATTCATGCTTTGCGAATGGATGTCTTTGCAAGTGAGGTTACGAAGGACCCTTTTTCTGAGGTACTCAAAATTCTTTTTGCTACGTTTGATCCTTTGGCTTAGTGAGTATTTCATCGTTGTTCATTAACTTTCGCAAAATAGCTCGTGAAGCTTCAATGTTGTGTAATGGGCCGGCTTTGAGTAATGCGTCGAGCACCTGGCTGGGCTGGGTTGGGGATGCTTGATGAGCCTTTTTTGTCAGTTGATTGATTTCCTTTTCCCAGGATGCGAGTAGCCCCTCGTATTTGTCTTCTTCATCATCGTGACAATCCATGCACCGTTCGTCGATGATGGCGATCGTGGTCGGCTCTTCGAGATCATGACATCCCTCGCAATCCACAATTTCTGCCATACTGCTGGCGGGCAATTTCATAGACGGGAAACCGGTTAACGTGCCCTGACGAAACAGGATTTGATCGGTGTGACATCCCTCGCAAGTGGTTGCGGTCGAACCGCCGCCGGTATGACATTGATCGCAGCGGATGGTCGCGTGCAAACCCTGCAACTCGTACGGATGGATGAATTCACCCTTCTCAACTCTGGCGTGATTGCCGTTTGTATTAATCGGGTTTAAGAAAGTGTGACAGATATCGCATTTTTGGCTGATCGTTTTGCCCAGCTGATTCACATGCTTTCCTTCATGGCAGCGGAAACACCCCGGCGAATTTTTATGACCGATGTTGTCGGGATACGTTCGCCAGTCCACCTTCATTTCCGGAAAGAAATTGCGTCGATACAACACACGGACTTCGTCAATAGCGTCGTTGACATGGGTCAACGTTTCGCGTGAATTCATCAGGTTTGGATAGTTTTTTCGATAAAACTCTGCGATCTGTTGACCGATTCCTGCTTCCGCCGTTTCCGCATCGGGATAGGGCTGAATCAATGCATCCACCGCTTCGCGTTTGATATAGGGAAGCGATCCGTCGATTTTTCCCACCTCTATACAAATATCGACCGCATCCTCCGGTGAACGGAATTTGTGCGCCGGTCGATTATGACAATCCATGCAATCCATCTGGCGAACCACGCCCTCAGGCCTGGGGTCAGAGCTGGGGCGACCGTCGGAACGATAAATCCATTCGGTACCCTTGTTATCCACATAACGCACCCAGGGAATACTCTGCAACTGATCGTCGGTCGCAACATATTCGATTCGACCCGAGAGCGCCATGTGCAGGTGAATTCCTTCCGCCCGGCCGGTGGTTTCATCCCCGCCGCCGATCTTCAACAACATATCAATCTCATGTCGCGTGTTTTGCTCGTCCGAAGAAAAATGTGCAATTTCGTGCAGCTGCGCGCCGTAAAATTTTTCAGGCCAATGACATTGTTCGCAGGTATCCCGCGCGGGACGAAGCTCGGTAATCGCTGAGGGAATCGGCCTGGAATAGGTATCACGCCATACCGCCAGAACCTGCCGCGTACCTGACAGTTTGGACTTGACGAACCAGCTTGCACCTGAACCGATGTGACACTCGGCACAGGGAACACGGGCGTGGGCGGAATGTTCGTAGGCAACCGATTGCGGTTCCATGACGGTGTGACACACTTTACCACAGAACTCAGTCGAGTCGGTATAATGATAGCCATGATAGCTGCTCACACCCACCACCGGCAACATCACAAACGTCACCGCGAGGACAATTTTGGCTACCCGTCGCTGGTTATAATCATTGAGGTCAACGCGGGGGAACCGAATGCGTATATGACGATCCGGATTCGCCCGATTCAGCCGCCATGTTTTCAAAGCAATACCCAAAAACATAATGAAAAACCCGGTGAACATCGCAGAGGGTAAGATCAAAAATCCGACGATATCGACGTAGGGGTTTGCGGTCGGTGTGATCAGATGAAACAAACCAAACGTGAGCAGCAACATCAGCGATAGGGCGGAGATCATCGCCCCGATAATGGTGATGATATTATTCCACAGGGGTGGATGGGCAGGTGTGACAGGGTCTATACCGTTTGTGACGGCTCCATCCTCTCCACCCAACGGGTGAAGATCCGGGCGCTGAGGACCACTTCCGGTCGTAGACGTCCTGGGTTCGGCATCTTGAACTTCCATTAGAAGACTCTCCACAATGATGTAGCACGTTCAGTGATACATTCTGGTCACCACAACACCACGGATAGCGTTCATGGTTCCTCTCAATTATTTTCCTACAACAGTGGTAATAGAAACTATTGCGTTAGATATGTAGCAACCGACATGCCAGAAAAAAAGGATTTCCATCCATGGACTGAAAATGACACCTTTTGACTGTTGCGTTATTTCGAGATTTCGCGTGTGAGGCACGTCGCATAAGAACCCTTTGGCAGCGCGAAAGAAAGGCGCAAAAACAATCCGTTTTCATCCGATCCCGCATCGATTTGTGCCTCTTGGACAGGGATGCGAAGGGGTCGTCTCGCACCGTCCAATCTTTTACCATCCTGCGAACGAATCTGATCACGGGATAAACCCGTAGCGGCAAGAATAGCCTCTTCTATCTCGCCCGATTCGCCGGTCGGTTCCGCCATTTTTTTACCAAAAATGGGACCAGTGGGTGAAATCTCGAATACCTTACAGCGGAGTTGTTCCGTGGCTACATCCTCTACGCGAAATGAAGCGCCGTTGACGTGTTTCCACGCAATGTCGCCGTCCTGTAGTTGATCGATCCGGTCAATCCGTCGAGCCACCGTTTCGTTAAACAGCTCGCTCTGAAAGGCGGAGATATAAAACTTACGCATGGAATGATGAACCGATCGCCAGGCTTTTCGCGCATTCCCCTTCGCCTGAATCAACGCCCGGCACAGTTTCGCCTGTTCACGAAAACCTTTTTGCCAAAACGTAGCCGCCAGTTCAATATCACCGGCGTCGAACGATTCGCGTGCCTTCTTCGCTTCACCCCGATCCTTCGAAGTCGGTCGACCCAACATCAGCGCAATGGCTTTGTCGAAATCCTCACAAAGAACCGCTTTGCCGATGATCGCGTTATCTCCGCGCACCCCGAAACGCTGAGGTCCAAAATAATTGGGCACTCCGCGCGAAACCAACTGATCAAAGATAGGCTTCGCACGATGTAACGGTGAATCCACCGTGTCGCGAATACGCAAAATAAATCGATTCCCCGCAAGATGCCCCAGCTTGAGTTTGTTGGTATGACGGGTCACCGAAACAATACGCATCTTATCGAATGTGAGCGATTCGACCTTCGACGGTTCGATATGTTCCACGCTCATCGTCTGACGCGTCACGCCGTGCGCATCCTTCAATCCGGCGTATCCGATGTCCTGATCCCGTCTGCCCAGCGCTCGGGCGATCATCCCGATGGCTCGATGCGTCGTGAGACCGCGCTTTTCGATCGTGAAGTAAACATGCGTGCCCTCACCGCAGGCTTCATAGCGCGGAATCTCCTGCACCACAAAATCCTCGTCATATCGTTTGATCACACCCCCCACACCGGGTAGATCAGCGGTCAGATAGGGCATTTTTTCCATTTCGTATAATTCGTTCACTGGCATGGGGGCGAGTGTAGCACCTGTGAAGCCGTTTTGAAACTTTCACCCGACAATCCGATGACCAATCCAGTTGCCGCTCGAGCGCCTACCCGATACCATCCTCAATCCATGCGATGGCTGGCGAATCTAATCTATTTTCTGGTAGCACTGCTCTATCTACCCGTGGCGATCTACAACGCGATGGTTCTGGGCAAGAATCGTACCGGCTGGTCGCAGCGATTCGGAAATGTGCCCACCTTCGATCCGACGAAAAAACGAATCTGGATTCACGCGGTTTCGCTCGGCGAAGTCAACGCCACCTCCAAGCTGGTCAACACCATCGAACAGCAGCGACCCGATGTGGATATCGTTTTTTCCACGACCACCGATACCGGCTACGCTCGGGCGGTTCAACTTTACGGACGGGATCGTGTCTTTCGCTTCCCGTTGGATATCAGCACGGTTATCTCGAAAGCGCTGAACCGTATTCATCCAACCATAATCGTGCTGGTCGAATTGGAACTCTGGTACAATTTTGTCTGTATGTCTGCGCAGCGTGACATTCCCGTGCTGGTGGTCAATGGCCGACTCACCGAGCGAAGTGCAAAGCGGTTAAGCCTGCTCGGACCCATCGCCCGATCCATGTTTAGAAATCTTTCCTGGGTTTCGGCGCAGGATCAGTCCATCGCCTCAAGATTCATCGAATTGGGTACATCCGCTGACAAAGTAGAGATCACATCTTCTCTAAAATGGGATACCGCTACCATTTCAGATAACGTGGAAGGCGCGGACAAACTTGCGCAGACTCTAGATATCAAGAAAAACAAACCCCTCTGGGTCTGCGGCAGCACCGGTCACGATGAAGAGCCATTGCTACTCACCGCGTATCATCGCGTGATAGAACGGATGCCGAATGATCCGCCACAGTTAATTATCGTACCCAGAAAACCGGAACGATTCGACGAAGTCGCCCGACTGATCGAACAGGCGGGTTTTGTCTGCAAGCGTCGCAGCCTACACCCCGACGGTGCAAAACCCTTTGAAAAACAGGCAAGCGGATCGAACAAGACATCCTCACAGACAACCGTCATTCTGGGTGACACGATGGGTGAGCTGCGAAAATTTTATTCTCTGGCGGATGTGGTCTTTGTGGGTCGATCACTGGTTCCGATGGGTGGTTCGGACCCGATAGAAGTGGCCGCCCTGGCGAAACCGATTATCGTCGGGCCTCACATGGACAATTTTCGACTGCCCGTTCAAATGTTAAAAGATGCCGATGCCATACGCCGCGTCGAATCGGAGCAACAACTCGCAGACGAGGTCCAAAAAATGCTACACGATTTACAACCGATGAAAGATTTGGGAGCCCGTGCGAGGCAAGTGGTGATCAAGAATCAAGGTGCAACGCTGCGAACCGCTGAAAAAATCATCCGTACCCTGTAATCGGCTCGACAAATCCAATACCATGAAGGCTCGGGGTATGGTCAGTCAAATGCCCCGCCGATATATAGAGGTACCCTTACGCTTCCTGCAGCACCCCGTGTTCCACGTGGAAC
>CBDTZI010000005.1:0-24091 GCA_965364865.1 uncultured bacterium
TTGAACATCCCTATACTCACGCAGCGGCGGGAGGCTGGGCCTGGACCGATCTGAGTGGCGGAGTGCCCGATGCGGATGATACCGCAGGTGCGTTGATCGCATTGAAAAACTTAGCATTAGCGGAATCTGATTCATTGGGACCGGTAGTGCGAGACAGAGAAAGAATGAATCAATCAGAGCCCGGAGCGCAAGCGACGGGTGTAACCCAAACGGTATCCAAAACTGCACCCCACGCTCGCGCTTGGGGCTCGGTTAGTAATATAGAGTCTACGCATGCCCGCGCGAGATTGGACATGGCACCCAATCAAACAAGTTCCGGAATAACACTGGCGGACCAGCCGCCAGTGGCACGGGACGATCATTCACCTGAGCCGCATGCTTCAGCTTGCGCGGCGTCACAAAGTAGTGAATATCCGCGCGGGCTAAAGCCCGCGGCTCAGGAAATAGCAAAATCATCGGCGATGCATGGTGTGAAATGGTTAATCGATTTGCAGAACAAAGACGGCGGGATTCCGACGTTCTGTCGCGGCTGGGGTAAGCTTCCCTTCGATCAGAGCACGCCCGATCTGACCGCACATGCTTTGCGGGCGTGGTCGGTGTGGAAAAACGAAATGCCCGACAATCTACAAATGAAAATAGTCCAGTCTACGACTCGTGCACTTCGATTCCTGTTGCAAAATCAGATGAAGGATGGTTCGTGGGTACCGTTATGGTTTGGCAATCAATCCGCACCCGATCAACACAATCCTGTTTACGGAACGTCGCGTGTGTTGAGGGTGGACGAAGAAATCATTGAAGGACAGTTCATGCAACTTCGGTGGATCGACGCACGTCGTCGAGGCCTCGACTGGATGGTTTCTGTGCAGAACCAGGATGGTGGGTGGGGCGGCGATCGCAGCACGCCATCGTCCATTGAAGAAACGGCGTTGGCTATCGATGCCCTTGCACATTGTTTGCTTGCGGGCACCTCGGATCCCGATCAAAAAATCAGCCAGGCTGTGGATCGTGGTTATCAATGGCTTGTTAAACACACCGTAGGCGGAACAACATTTGATCCCTCACCGATGGGTCTGTATTTTGCGAAATTGTGGTATAAGGAAGATCTGTATCCTGTCGTATTCACATTGGCTGCGATCGGGCAGGTACACGAGGTTGCAAAAAGGAATTCGCAACCACAGATCACCCAATACGCATAACACTGGCGGATCCTGATTCATCGGGACCAATGGCACCCTAATATGGTGGATCAATCACCTGAGCCGCATGCTTCAGCTTGCGCGGTGTCAAAGAGTGATGAAAGTCCGCGTATGCTGAAGCATGCGGCTCAGAGAAGAAAACTATTTTATGACTATAAAAACACCCATTTACCTCGATTACAACGCCACCACGCCGCTGGATCCGCGCGTGTTTGAGGAGATGAAACCCTATTTTATGGAGAAGTTTGGCAACGCAGCCAGTCGACATCATGCGCTGGGATGTGAGGCTGCGATAGCCGTTGAAAATGCCCGGGGGCAAGTAGCGGAGCTGATGGCTGCGGACCCCAGAGAAATTATATTTACCAGCGGCGCTACCGAAGCGATTAACCTTGCGATCAAGGGGATTGCGACTTCCGCACAGTATAAGAAAAAAAGTCGACATCTTGTTACTGTACGAACAGAACACAAAGCGGTCCTGGATGTTAGTGCGCAACTTCAATCGCAGGGATGGGATGTAACCTATTTGCCGGTGCAGTCTGACGGCTTGGTTGACCTGCAACAAATTGAAGATGCGATCAGCGAGAAGACCATGATGGTCGCCATCATGCACGCCAACAACGAGACGGGCGTAATACAACCGATCGAAAAAATTGGCCAGCTTTGCAACCAAAAAAATGTGTTATTCTTTACCGACGCCACGCAATCCTACGGCAGGGAAATCATCGACGTCAATAAGTTTCATATCGATTTGCTTTGTCTCTCTGCGCATAAAATGTATGGCCCCAAGGGTGTCGGGGCGTTGTATGTACGACGTAAGCCGCGCGTCCGTTGTGATGCGATCCTCCACGGCGGCGGCCATGAACGGGGAATGCGTTCGGGCACGCTCAACGTGCCCGGTATTGTTGGCCTGGGTTCGGCTTCGGCTATTTGTCAAGAAGAGATGGCTCAGGAACAGAAAAAAATATTGGGCCTGCGCGATTCTTTGCAGCGTGGATTATTCTCCAATTGTGGCTCGGTGATCTTTTTTAACGGATGCGAATCGTCTCGCCTGGCGAACACCTTAAATGTCAGTTTCGATGGGGTGGATGGAGATTTACTGATGCAAGACATGCAGGATATTGCGGTTTCGTCGAGCTCCGCCTGCACTAGCGCGGCCTTACAGCCCAGTTATGTTTTAGGGGCGATGGGGCGGGATGATGCGTGTATCGCCGGCAGCGTTCGGTTTTCGCTGGGTCGCTTTACCACCGAACGCGAGATTGACTACACGATTAGGCGGCTCACCGAGCTTGTGGGTCGCAGTAAACACTGAATTTGTATAGCGAGTCCGCATTTATCGGGCTATACCACGAGGTAGATCCGTTCATTATTTGAACCGAACTTGCCTGCCGAATACCAACGGCTCTCAGCCAAGTGAACAATTCAGAAAAATGCGTATCGACAAGCTGTGAAAATCGGTTAGAGTCTTACCCCTTTAGGGACAGGATAAGGTGTACTACCAATATGCAGAAAAAAGAAGATTTTCGTAACGTCGCTATCATCGCCCATGTGGACCACGGCAAAACCACGCTAATCGATCAGATGCTGAAGCAATCCGGACAGTTTCGTGATGCGGAGCTGAGCCAGACCTGTATTCTGGACTCCAATGATCAGGAGCGAGAACGGGGCATTACCATTCTGGCGAAAAATATTTCGATTCGATATCGAGATACACGTATCAACCTGATCGATACTCCGGGTCACGCGGACTTTGGTGGCGAAGTCGAGCGCGTTCTTAAAATGGCAGACAGCTGTCTGTTGTTGGTGGATGCGTTTGACGGCCCCATGCCGCAAACGCGATTTGTGTTGCGTAAGGCGATGGATTATGGACTTAAGCCTGTGGTGGTGATCAACAAAATTGATCGCGACGGCGCACGCCCCAAAGATGTTCTCAATGAGGTTTATGATTTGTTCATCGAAATGGGGGCAGATGAAGACATGTTAAATTTTCCGACGGTGTATGCGTCTGCGATTCAGGGCCACGCCAGTTTGGACCCGGACAATCCGGGTACCGATATTCAACCGCTGTTTGATATGATTGTGGATAATTTGCCAGCACCGAACGATGACCCCGATGGTCCGCTGCAGGTGCTCATCACGACTTTGGATTACAACGATTATGTTGGACGAATCGGGATCGGCCGGGTTTTTTCAGGGACGCTTCATACAGACCGAAGAGTGACCGTGATTCATCGTGATGGAACCCATACCGAGGAAAAAATTTCTGAGTTGTACACCTTCGAGGGGCTGGGTCGAAAGCGAGTCGAGAGTGTCGTGGCGGGTGATATATGCGCGGTCGTGGGCGTGGACACGATCGATATTGGTAACACCATTGCGGACCTCGAAAATCCACAACCGCTGCCATTGATTTCGATTGACGAACCCACGCTTCACATGACCATGCGTGTCAATGATTCGCCATTTGCGGGACAAGCCGGAAAGTTCTTGACGTCGCGTCATCTGCGTGATCGTTTTGAGAAGGAATGTCAGCACAACGTGGCTTTACGAGTGGAATCGGGTCAGACCCCGGAGGAGTTTCTTGTTTCGGGTCGAGGGATCTTGCATCTGTCGGTGTTGGTGGAGACGATGCGACGTGAAGGATTTGAACTGGCGGTCGGTAAGCCGAAGGTCATCTATCGTGAACTGGATGGGAAAAAAACAGAGCCGATTGAGTTGTGCATCGTTGATGTCCCGGCCGAGCATGTTGGACCGGTGATGGAAATTCTAGGCTCTCGACGCGGGATTTGCGACAAGATGGACAACGAGGGTGAGATGACACATCTGGAATTTACCGTTCCCGCGCGTGGATTGATCGGTGTCCGTAATCGCCTGTTAACTGCGACCAATGGCACTGCGATTATTCATCACAACTTTTATGAATACGAATTTTTTCGTGGAGCAATCGCCAATCGGATCAACGGCGTGATGCTCGCTTCCGAAGCGGGGATGGTCACCGGATTTGCACTGGATGGTCTTGCGGATCGCGGTACGATGTTTGTTGCACCCAATGATCGCGTTTATGCGGGTCAAATTGTAGGCGAACACTGCAAGGATGATGATATTTCGGTGAACATTTGTAAGGGTAAAAAGTTGACCAACATGCGTGCCTCTGGATCGGATAAAAACATTATGCTCCGGCCGCCGCTGGTGATGAGTTTAGAGATGGCACTGGAATATGTCGCGGATGACGAACTGGTGGAGGTTACACCCGATGCGATCCGTTTGCGAAAAAGATTACTCAGTGAACACGATCGAAAACGAGCCAGTCGAAGTAAGGCTCGCTAATTGAGAAAATGTAATGCGTAAATTTGGGTTGATTGAATTGCTGATCTCTTGTAGCTGAATGGTTCGTATTGAGAACGGTCAGCAGTTATGTCGTGTTGACGGGTTTCAAATCTTGTTCAATCGAGATATATGACCGAATCATTTCGATTAAATCTTTACACTGAATCGGTTTTGTGGCGTAATCATTGCATCCCGCAGCCAGGCTTTTTTCCCGATCTCCAGACATCGCGTGTGCCGTTAGAGCAATAATAGGGCCTGAATACCCACGTTGACGGAGCGAAGTGGTGGCTTGGTAGCCATCCATCACTGGCATTTGGATATCCATCAGGATCAGATCAAACGTACGATCCAGACTTGTTTCTTGGATGACCATGTCTACAGCGATTTTTCCGTTTTCCGCGATCTCAACCTGGGCACCCGCTTTTTGTAATATCGTGGAAATTAGGCGTTGATTATCAATCCCATCTTCGACCAGTAGAATTCTACAATGGGGTATTTTTCCATCTGCTTGATTGGGTGAGGCCATTTGTTGTTTGCGTTCATTTTGATTGGAAGTCACGGATTCAGAAGGATTGTCAAGCATGTTGATATTTTGTAACGGTCCCGTTGGCAGCGTCAGTAGAAATGTACTCCCTTTTCCAATTTCACTCACCGCGGTGAGATTACCACCGAGTATCTGTGCGAGTTTTCTGCTGATGGCCAAGCCCAGGCCGGTTCCTTCGTAATTGCGCGTGACGGAAGTGTCCACTTGCATAAAAGGCTCGAAAACTCGATTGAGTTGGTCTTCTGATATCCCGATCCCTGTATCAATGATTTTCACCTGGAGCATGGGTTGTGCTGATTGAGGGTGTAAGAGTTGTATGACCAGTTTCACCTCACCCTGTTTGGTGAATTTAATGGCGTTATGGACGAGATTCATAAGAATTTGTCGCGCTCGCGTCTTATCCGTCAACATGGTTTCAGGGATGGCATCAAGATATTCAACGTTTAAGGTTAATTTTTTTTCCTGAGCACGAACACGCATCAATGATAGTACATCCGCAATTAACGTGCCTGGTGAATATCGTTGATATACAATAGATAGTTCGCTGGCTTCGATTTTGGATAAATCGAGAATATCATTGATGATTTCCAACAGGTGTTCACTGTTTCGCTTGATCGTGATCGAGGCATCCAATTGTTCAGGCGTCGATTGATTTCTCTCGCATTCATCAATCATGATGTCCGAATATCCAAGGATGGCCGTCATGGGTGTTCGTATTTCATGGCTCATGTTAGCCAGGAATTCACTCTTTGCGCGGTTGGCAGAATCGGCCTCATGCTTGGCCTGTTGTAGTACTTCTTCAACCATATTGCGGTGAATGGCTTCAGCCAACAAGTTGGCCACCGCTTGTAGAAAATTTACATCATCTCGGGTAAAGATTCGTTTTCTTTTTGAATGTACACCCATTACGCCCCAGGGTTGTTCATTGCCCGGAATCACAAGACTCAATCCACTGACGACTTTATGATCATGAAGCAGGGCGGGGCCAGAAAACCGCGTTTCCGTAGTAAGATCTTCCACGATCACAGGGGAATCACTAATTAGCGTATAACCAGCTTGTGATTCCAAATCCGAACCGACCGAGGCATGGCCCACCAACCCGTCCTGCCATCCGACACCCGATCGCAGGAAGCACGATTTTTTTTCGGGAATGTGTTCCAATATTTTTACCATATCAATATCGAGCGTGTCTGCAACATGCTTTACCGTCTGATCAAAGAGCATCTTGAGATCGTTACTTCCAAGGGCTTCTTGTCCCAATGTGGCGACCGCCGCCTGTTGTTTTTCACGTTGCGCGAGCGTAAAGGTACGTTCTCTTACTCGATCTTCAAGCGTGTTATGGGATTTCTGTAATGCGACATCGCGTTGTTGGATGGTATCAAGCATCTCGTTGAAGGCTTGGGTGAGCATTCCAAGTTCATCGGTTGATTGCTTGGTGGCACGGATGGAATAGTCCTTGTCATTGGTCACACGAGAAGCAATGTTCATCAGGTCCAGTACGGGCTTCGTGAGAATGGACTGAAGTTTTATAGACACGAGGTAAGCAGAGAACAAGGCAATGACCATACATACCGATATGATGATGAACATTTCCATCAAGTCATCATGGTATTGCCGCAGGTTGTATTGTAGATATACCCAACCGATCTCTTCGTGATCAAGTGAGACTGGGCGACGCACATGCAGGCTGGTCGATGTGAATTGATGCCCTGTTTGGTGGAGTACTTCATTTTTTTCAACGGCTTCTGATCCCGACTTGATGAAACTAGCAACTTCTTTGCCATCAATTCTGCATACACATCCCGAAGTAATATTTTCATCAACATGTAATCCCTTGAGAATCTCTTCTGCAGCCTTGCGATCGTTAAAAGCAAGGGAGGCCGTTACATTAGCCGCGATGATATCCGCCCTGATTTGCAGGCTTTTCGGTAATTGCTTTTTATGCTCATTCCATTCCAGAAAAACGAAGATGGAGCAGCATAGAACCAGCGCTACACTGGTGGTTGCTGCAGCATACAACAACAGCTTACTTTTAAAAGATAGATTACGCATTGAGAACAATGTAGTATATCCTTTTAAACATAATCATTGCAAGTTGAGAAAATATTTATCCGTTAACATCCCAAACAACCCTGGCCAAGTCTAGCAGCCTTGAACTAATTTTCATCGAGGCTTGTTCTATGGCTTTGCGGTTAATATCAAATACAAAACGACCTTCCTCCAATACGAATTCAACCATTCCACCCGCGGCCGCGAAATCGGGGTTATCACTCACCGACAGCAACGGGGATTTTTTCAGGAAGGCAAGTATTTTTTTCATGTGTTTGGGATTGTCTTCGCAAATGTATACCATGTGACATCGCTTAACAATTTCACGCCCTTCGGGATGACTCCAGTTTATATATTGTACGACAATATTTCGGTTGTGGATCGTTTTATTGCGAACGGTGGCACGAACAACATCAGCAAAACGATCATTATCCAACACGCCAATTACGAATGGACTATTGTCATTCTTAAAAGCACGATCCGGCCAGTGTATGAATTTTGCAAAATTATACAGATACGCTGCTTTGACTTTGTATGCCTTGGATTCATCCAGATCTTCAGCGCGCAACGAAGTGGTGAACGCGATAGCCATAGCCATCGCGAGTAACATCATCAAACCCACCTTCATTGTATAGTTTCTTTTCATGTTCTAAGGTAAATCTATATTTCAATCACGGCATAACAACTATGCGATCACTCCATTACTTCAATTTTATTCTGACTTCCGCAAAGACCATGCGCGGCACCTCGGCGTCGTTCAGGAACAGGGTTCCACCTTCATAATGATTGCTGTCTAATAGATTTTTCACGCCTACGGATAATGTTGCGCTATCGTTCCAGAATTCGTATTCTGCGTTCAGGTCCAGTCGCAAGTAAGGATCGATACGTCGATGGCCCAATGGATTAGCAGGGTTCGGAGACTTTACAGCATCTACGTAGTGCAAATGAGCAGATACCCGCAAATCATCATTGACTTGATATCTTGCACCCAACATCGCCTTGTGTTTCGGTGGAGTGATATGGTCCATATCAAGGATGGAACCGTCTGTGTTCCAATCGAGCTGTTGGAAAGTGTAATGTGCTAGAAGAGTAAGGTTTTTTGAAGCTTGATACCGGGTCTCAAGTTCCAGGCCGTATAATATTGCATGACCAGAAACGTTTTCATACTTCATCTGCAATAATCCAGGTGGCCCGAGTTGCGGGACGAACATTCCGGTATCATCATAATCATGCCAGAAAACATTCAGGCTTGTTTCTATTTGATTGAACAATTTACCACGATACCCTATGTCAAAAGCAACCATGGAGGACGCATCGAAATCTCTGTCTGTTGTTGCGAAGACCAATCCATTTAGTAATGGAAAATTTATTAGTCTTGCACCAGTTGATGGTAATATGAAGGCATTGGAAACGGACGTATAAATAATAGCATCCTCTGATAATTTGTAATGAAGCGATATACGGCCACTGGGATGAAATCTGGTGTATGATTCATACTCAAGTCTACCACCAAGATTCAAGGTCCACTCAGGTGACAATTGATATTCATCCTGTATATACAATGAGAGGTTAATGGTACTGGCATGATCTCGCGTAAGCATATGAGGATCGGCATTGCTTCCGTCGAGAAAATCCACGCGGCTATCCATTCCCCATGTTCTTTTGTGTAACTCATTGATTTCAAATGTGCGTGATAATTGAAAACCGAGTTGTTCATAGCGAGCTTCCATCTGAGAAATACCGACCGAAGCAAAAAATTCGTTTATATATGCGGTAAAATTCAAATTATCTTCGGGGCTGTATTGATGTGCCCAGTTAAACATGGCATAGAAACTAAACATTCCGGAATTATGACGATTACCGAATCCGGCCAGGGGAGTTGGGGGGAAACCACCGTCGACAGAGGAACTGCCTGCTGAAAATGTATAAGTGTTTTTATCGTCCTTATCGTACACGGCATGCAGGGCAAGTCGGCCACCCTTGAAATCATCTTCCAAACCCCGCAGGAATGATCCACCTTTATTGAATCCATCACTAGCTTCATATTCTCCGGAAATACGTAAGCGAAGTTTGCCATCTGTAAATCCGTGTCCAATATGTTGCTTGAAGGTCCCTCGTGAACCACCGCCAATAGTCAACGTAGTGCCTTGTTGGTCAGCGGGATCTTTTGTGATGATATTAATCACGCCGTTCACCGCGTTCGCACCCCAGGTCACACCGCCCGGTCCACGAATCACCTCGATACGCTCGATATCTTCCATCTGGAATGGCCAAGCATGCCAGATTGTGCCGCCAAACACAGAATCGTATATCTGTCGACCGTCTACAAGTACCATGGCTTGACTTGAGAGAAAACCATGAAATCCTCGAGGTGATACAGCTGAATTACCAAACGATAGGTCTGCGACATCTATTCCGGGTACTAGACGTAGTGCATCAGGAATGCTTCTTGCACCCGATGCTCTGATGTCATCAGCCGTGATGATGCTCACGGGATACGCGACGGAATTGAGTTTTTGTTCCTTTCTGGAAGCCGTAACGACGACCTGTACGTTCATCAGGTCTTGAATGCTCAATTCAGATAGCTCGTTCGCATTTTTATCTATGATGGCTGGGGCATTTTTTTCCGCATCATCGGCGCGCAAAGAACTTGTAATCGCGATTGACGTTACCAATGCGATTGTGAGGCTCAAAACGAATTTTGTTGTGCAGTTACTTTTCATGTTTTTTGCGTAAACATTTTACAAAACGCTACATTGTTAAGCGGTTTATATAATTTACTTCAATTCTATTCTGACCTCTGCAAACACCATGCGAGGTACTTCTGCGTTATCTAATCCTTCAGCGCCACCTTCAGGGTGGCCTTTGTCAAGCAGGTTTCGTACACCAACGACCAACGACCCATTCTTTTTTGAAAACTCATACTCCGCCATTACATCAAGGCGAAGATAAGAATCAATATCTTGTATCGAAGATGGGAAATTGCCATTGGGTGCTTGAGCTGCATCAACATAGTAAAAATGGCTTGAGAAATTCAGGTTTTCAGACTGGCGATAACGTACTCCGATCATTGCTTTGTGTTCAGGTGGTGATATGGAGCCCGTATTGAGCAGAGCAGAACGATTACTCGCTCGCTGATAGGTATAATTTCCCAACAGCGTCAACGATTTTGAAACGGTATAACGCAAGTCCAACTCCAGCCCGTACATGTTTAACGAAGAAGCATTATCCGCGCGTAACTGTAAAAGCCCAGGTGGGCCAAGATGTGGATCCGTCTCGATTAAGTCACGATAATGATGCCAATACACATTGGCATCCACATGGAATTGTTTAGTTATTTCGCCGCGGTAACCGATCTCGTACGCGTTCAAAGTTTCGGGTTTAATCGAACGGTCGGTGGTGACTTGTATCAGCGGGCCAGCTAAGGGTAATTTCAGAAAACGCCTCGCACCGCTCGGCATTTGAAAAGCATGTGAGACTGCACCATACAATAACGAAGAATCATTCAACGCATAGGCAAGCGAAGCTCGTCCGCTGGGATCAAAACCTCCATAAAAATCGTAATCAACTCGTCCACCAAGATTGAATGACCATGGAGAATCATATTTCCACTCGTTGTGAACATACAGGCCTACAATCCCACTTCGCACCACATCTTGAGATAGCATGAATGGGTCGGCGTTGGCTGCAGAAGTCAAATCCCATCGCGTATCTATACCCCATGTGAGAGTTTGCTTATGGTTCGGATTGTAAGTTTCACTGAACTGAAGAGCCAGCTGTTGATAGCGGTACTCGCTCCAGCGAATCCCGGAGCTCAAATAGAAGTCATTGATGTAGCCAGTGAATTCGTATGAATGATTCGGATCAACAGTGTGTGACCATTTACCAAGAATATAATTGGATTGAGCCTTCATGGTCGACGAACCACGACGTGAGTACCATGGCAGTGGCCAACCTCCATTTACGATAGAGCTGCCGAAAGACAATGTAATCGAATCGTTAGGTCCGGCTTCATAAATAGCATGAACCTGGCCTCTGCCACTGGTATAATCATCATCGACATTTACAAATGAACTTCCACGGCCTTTAAATCCGTCGCTGGATTCAAATTCACCGGAAATGCGGAGACGTAGCTTTTCATCACTAAATCCATATCCGACATGCTGTTTGATTAATCCTCGCGTTCCACTTCGGGTTATCAATGTCAGTCCTTGTTGATCTGCGGGATCTTTGGTGATGATGTTGATGACCCCGTTAACCGCATTGGCACCCCACACAACACCGCCGGGTCCACGTATCACTTCAATGCGTTCAATATCTTCAAGCTGAAATGGCCAAACTCCCCAGACCGTGCCACCAAAGAGAGTGTCGTAAATCTGACGTCCATCAACGAGTACCAGTACCTTATCAGATAATTGCTCGTGGAATCCACGAACGGACAAAGCATAGTTTCCATAAGACAATTCTGCGACATCCACACCTGGAACCAGACGCAGTACGTCGGGTATGGATCTCGCCCCAGACTGCCTGATGTCCGAAGCGGTAATGACAGTTATGGCATGAGGTACGGAGCTGATCTTTTGAACTCGACGTGTAGCTGTAACGACGACCTGTACATTCATAAGCTCTTCAATGCTCATTTCCGCCAGTTCTTTGCCATCGCTATTCGTGGGTGCAGAAGCATTTTGCCTCGTATCATCGGCGCGCAATGAAGTGGTGATCGCAATCGACACGACCATCGCAAGTAACATCGTCAAGCCTATTTTAATTGTATGATGAATCTTCATGTTTTATCTTCAATCTATTCACTAAGAATAGGATCGAACAGAGGTATCATTCTATTTCTTCAATTTTATTCTGACCTCCGCAAACACCATGCGCGGCACTTCGGCGTCATTTAAAAAAAGAGTGCCACCTTCATAGTGATTGCTGTCTAAAAGATTTTTCACGCCAACGGAAAGCGTAGCGCGATCATTCCAGAATTCGTATTCAGCATTCAGGTCCAATCGTAAATAAGGATCAATATGCCGCGAACCAAAAGGGTTTGCGGGGTTCGGCGATTTAACCGCATCTACATAATGCAAATGAGCGGATAGTCGCAAATCGTCATTGATTTTGTACCTGGCCCCCAACATGGCTTTATGTTTTGGGGGTGTGATATAGTCCATATCAAGGATGGAACCATCTATGTTCCAGTCGAGCTGCTGGTAGGTGTAATTGGCCAACACGGTCAATTTTTCTGAAGCTCGGTATTTGGTTTCAATTTCTAAACCATATAAAAATGCATGGCCCGAGACGTTATCGTAGTCGTATCGCAGTAATCCGGGTGGGCCGAGTTTGGGAATAAACATGCCGAGGTCTTTGTAATCATGCCAGAAAATATTGAGACTTGTTTCCAACAGACCAAACAGTTTCCCACGATATCCCATATCAAAGGCAATTAGATGTGTAGCGCTAAAATCTCTATTTGTTGTTGCGGCAACGATACCGTTTAGCAGTGGAATATTTAGAAACCTTCCACCCGACGTTGGTAATCTATGAGCATTGGAAATAGAGGTGTAAATCAATGAATCATCGGATAATTTGTATGATAAAGAAGCGCGACCACTGGGATGAAATCCGTTATGGGCTTCATATTCTATCCGACCCCCCAGGTTCAGGGTCCATCGTGGCGATAATTTCCATTCATCTTGAATATACAACGATAGGTCAACGGTACTGGTATAGGTATGGTAAAGCATATGGGGATCAGAATTACTGTCGTCGATATAATCAATACGACCGTCGATGCCCATGACTCGTGATTGGTCTTTCTTGACTTCATACGAACGTGAAAGTTGCATGCCGAGTTGATGATAACGATAGTCTATCTGAGAGATGCCTGGGGATCCTGTGGAATCGTTGAAATACGTGGTGAAATCAAGATTGTCACCGGGACCGTATTGATGCACCCAATTAAACAAAGCATAAAATCCGTAGTTGCTGGCATTGTTACGCTGACCGATTCCAGCAAGCGGTGTTGGAGCAAAACCTCCATCAACAACGGTGCTACCCAATGAGAAGGTATAGGTGTTTTTTTCGTCCTTTTCGTAAATGGCGTGCAGACTCAGTCGGCCTCCTTTGAAATCATCTTCGAGGCCGCGTAACCTTGATCCGCCCTTGTTGAATCCATCGGAAGCTTCGTATTCTCCGGAAATACGCATACGGAGTTTCCCATCCGTAAATCCGTGACCGATATGCTGCTTAAATGTACCACGTGAACCACCGCCGATGGTTAAGATCGTGCCTTGCTGATCAGCGGGATCTTTCGTGATGATATTGATTACGCCGTTCATCGCGTTGGCTCCCCAGGTCACACCACCCGGTCCACGTATCACTTCAATCCGTTCAATATCCTCCATTTGGAATGGCCAGCCACCCCAAAGTGTGCCGCCGAAAAGCGGATCGTAAATCTGACGACCATCTACCAGAACAAGTAAATGGCTTGCGATGAAACCATGAAATCCTCGTGGGGATACAGCTGCGTTTCCAAACGTCAAGTCGGCAACATCTACGCCCGGTACAAGTCGCAACGCATCGGGAACCGATCTTGCCCCCGATGCCCTGATATCGTCAGCCGTGATTACGCTGATCGGGTATGCGACCGTACTGATTTTCTGTACTTTTCTGGAGGCGGTAACGACGACTTGAACATTCATGAGTTCTTCGATGCTCAGGTCTGCTAAATCGCCATCTTCTTTCGTGGGGTGATTTTCATTCGGTTTGGAATCTTTCGTCGTCGAGTCGGTGTGTGCATCCGCTACATTTTTACGGGGTGTTGTGTTGGGAGAGGGTGGTAGTGATTGAGCTGCACTTTGTGCAGTAACGAATACAAATGCAAGTACTACAGCTATTCCTTTGGAGTGGTACATGCCGATCTGGTTTTCCTTTTACCCAAGAATAGTATGGCGTTCACGGACCTCTTCAGAAGATTGATAATTGGCACGTCAATTTCAAGTGAAAAATAACAGGCATTCGTTTTGTAAATTCGCGAATACGAAAACCCCAACGTCCCTTGAATAAAGAATCAGGATAGACTGTGTAGCATTTTGTTGACGTTTCAAATCCGCTACAACAAATGGCCCAACCCAGCAAGAGGCTATTCTTCTCCAACCTAAAATAGACTAACAGTTGATTCGCAACATTATTATCGGTTGACTTCGTCGCAGGGTAGAGGAGCCCGCTGAAGAGTGTATGCAGACAAATATGATCCAGAAACACGGTATTATCGGACGACATGACAGGTGGTTATGGATATGGTGCACCCGTAAGCTCCAATCGCCAAAATTCGCAAAAGTTCTGTTGTGAATCAATCGTACGGGGTTATCTTTGGCCACAGGATTGGCGGGTACTGTTGAATGTTTTTCATGATAAGGCTGTCATACTTGTCATCGGATCTAACGCCCGCTATCGTCAAAACAGGCAAGTGTAAGAATATTACTAACTCTATTACGAATTCTATTGTTGTTAGGGTTGGGTATAGTCCACAAGGGCCGTCCCGCAACTTTGGGAAAATGAATCTTGATGGTCGCTGTTATTATTCGTTGAGTGATTCATTTGTACTATTCAATGGTATCGAGAGATGAACGATGAAATCATACCTGACCTCTAAGGGGTTCCCGTGCGGTGTTGTCCTGTTGTTTATCCTGTGTGGAGTGATCAGCCAGGAATCTATGGGGCAAAAGGTGATTTTTGAAAAACCGCTCAGCCCACGCATCGCCAATTATGACATTAAGGTGACGTTGGATGATGTGAACAAGCGGATCACCGGCGATATCATCCTGACCTGGAACAACCCCTCCGACGACCACATCGACGAGCTTCCATTTCACTTATACGCCAACGGTTTCAAGAACAACAAGTCTACATTTTTACGAGAAACATTACAACGCAAAAGCTTTGGTGAGGACGGTAAGGACCCCGGCAAAACGGCTTTTGATAAGGAGATTGGATGGGGCGGCATTCGAGTCACACACATGGAAGTCGATGGGGAGTACGTCACAGAAAAAATCACCTTTTCGCAGCCTGATGACAACAACAAAGATGACCAGACGGTCATGCTGGTGACGTTATCCAAACCAATCGCCCCTCGTGCGACCGCTACGATTCGCATGGAATTTGAAGTGCAAATCCAGCAATGCAAAATTCGTACCGGCTGGTGGCAGGACGATTTCTTTATGATGGCTCATTGGTTCCCAAAAATCGGTGTGTATGAAACTCCGGGGATGCGATTCGTGCCGGATGATGCTCCGCATGGCCAATGGAATTGCCATCAGTTTCATTCGGGAACTGAGTTTTATTCCGACTTCGGTGTTTATGACGTTCAGATTACTCTGCCCGAAAAGTATGTCGTGGGCGTGAGTGGGCTGATCGTAGAGGTGAAAAAACACGAGGATGGTACAAAAACTATCATTGCCCATGCGGAAGACATTCACGGATTCGCGTGGGTGGCGGACGCCCAGTTTCTTGAAGCCAATGAAGTTTGGAAAAATCCCGAGGACGGTCGTGAAATAGCGATACGTTTACTCTATCAGCCTGATAACACCGGCGTAGTAGACAAGTACATCGATTCCTTAAAAGGTGCGCTCGATCACGTTCACACCTGGCTTGGTCCTGACGCCTATCCGTATCCAAATGTTACGGTGGTAGATCCGCGTGCGGGTAGTGGTGCGGGCGGTATGGAATATCCCACGTTGTTTACCGGTGGGGCAAAGTGGCGGATGGAGAAAATTTTCGGCGACGGGTTTCGGATGGTGGAGGGTGTCACGATCCACGAGTTCATGCACGAAATCTGGTATGGCATTGTAGCTACCAATGAATTTGAAGAAGCCTGGATGGACGAGGGGTTAACGACTTACAGCACCAGCCGTATCGCAAACGAATTGTTCGATGGCGATTCATTTTACGTTGATTTCTGGGGCGCGAAAATCGGGGCCTTCGGTATGCACCAGGCTTCTTATTCGCAAAGTACAAGAATCAACGATGGGTCCATTGCGGATCATACTTACGCTCACTGGCATCGAAACATTGGGTTATCCATGGCCTACGACAAACCCTCGTTGATGCTTGCGACGCTGGAAAATTATCTGGGGCGCGAACGTTTCGACAACATCATGCGAACCTATTATCAGAAATGGAAGTTTCGACATCCTGGCCGAGATGATTTTATTGCGGTCGCCAATGAGGTCGCTGGTGAAAATCTGGACTGGTTCTTTGATCAGGTGTTACACCAAGCTTCTTCATTAGACTATGCGGTTGCGTCGATCGCCAATGTCCCTCTGGAAGATTTTGAGAAGGGGATTCTGGGTGATGAACTGAAATTGCCTGAAGATGATGAAGAAGAGGACGGCAAACCCGATGAACATGATGATGCGGAGGTTGAAGACGAGGAAAGCGAAGAAGACGGACCTTATCAAAGCACGGTGGTGTTCAGGCGAGTGGGTGAGGTTGAGTTTCCTATGGAAATTCTGATTGAATTTTCTGACGGTGAAATCGTAAAGGACAATTGGGATGGCAAAGGTCGCGTGAAGGTGTACGACTTTGCGCGAGATGCGAAAGTTGTTCGAGCCGCCATCGATCCCGAAAACAAAGTTTTGCTCGATGTAAATCGCTTGAACAATGGAAAACGTGTCGAGGAAAACGAAGCTGTCACCAACAAATACATGTTCAAAGGATTCTTCTGGATGCAATCATTATTACAGTTTTTCAGCCTGTAGAATAGAGATCAATCATGACCGTATCAACCGAGCCTCTCCCGTTGTCGCCCTTTAGCGCCCTCAAGCAGGGGGCTTCAAAAATCTGGTTTCAAAAGAAAATGCTCTTATGGCTTTATCTTTTGAATTTGTTGTTTGCCGGAGCGATGGTCTATCCGTTGCGGGCCGTGATGACTGAATTGAGTCATACTGATTTGTCCGAAGATTTTGTTTCGGGCTTTCGCATCGATTCGTTTATGCTTTACTGGTCGGATTATTCTTCGGCATTCAAGTCACTGTTCGCGGTCGCTGTGGGAATGGGCGTCCTCTACATGATTTTCAATATATTTATTGCGGGGGGGATGGTCGCGGCTCTTTCAGTAGATCGTCGAGTGACCCTGCGCCGCTTTTTTTCTGATTCCAGCCGGTACTTTTGGCGATTTTGCGGGTTGTTTATTTTCATGGCGGTCGTGATGGGATTAGTGGCTATGGGGTATGATATGCTGCTTGCGGATACGATCGACGATTTACAAAAAGAGGCGACGACCGATCGGACTTCGTCTCTCTGGCAGGGGTTGGGTGTTGCGATCGTAGCGTCAGGTTGTGCATTTGTATTGATGGTCTTTGATTACGCACGAATTTGCATGATCGCACAACGGCGCCGTAACTGTTTCGCGATCACTCTATCTGCATTTGCGTTTTCTCTGAAAAAGTGCTGGCGTACGATTCCTCTTTTTGGATTCAATTTATTAATCGTTGTGCTCTTGTTTGCGGTTTACCTTCTTATCGAAAATCTATTTTCCAACGAGGCGTTGGCATCCATGATCGGTCTGTTTGTGTTTCAGCAACTTTTTATTCTCAGTCGCATCTGGATGAGATTTTCGTTTTATTCGTCACAGATGGCCTATTACCAATCCATCCGCTAAGGTCTTGCGTCTGACCATCATCATACCGAAGAACGACCAGGGTAGTGTATGTATCGATCGAGTGAGCTGGAGTGGCTCGCGGGTAAATAGTTATCGGAGGAATCTGATATACTCCATTTTACGAGCGATAAGAACAGTATTACTCGGGTGTTACCGGAAATGTGTTGACATCGCCTGGACGATAGTCGATAGTAACATGCTATGAAGAGTCGATATTGGGCCATATTAACCGTGTTGTGGGCGTTTGGGGGTATGCCGGTTTTGTGCATGGCCGGGGCACTCGAACACCCGTGCGAATGCGACGATCAGCATTCCGGTGGTGAGAGTACATCCGATAAACCATTAACCGAAACCACACCGCAACACGAAAATGAGTGTAGCCACGAGTCACAATGTCATTCCGACCCCTGTTCGATGGCGGTGACGCACAAACAACGTATCGGTCACGACCCAGCATCATTGACGTTATTGTTTACCTCACTCTTCATATGTGACACCCTCGATCATTCAACCTCGTTGACGGTTCAATCCGCTTTGCCATCATCAGAGATTCAGACCGGCCACGGGTCTCCGCTGCCTGGTGTTCTTCCTCTTCTGATCTGATTCAAACCACTTTCTGTACATTCGCTCGATATTTCAAGGCTTGATTTGTGCGCATTTTGCAGATTTTATCGACACGATCTGTTTATTCCAATTTGAACAGTAACGCATTTAATTCTCAGCGTGAAGTGCCTCTCGGTACGAGTAATGCTGGTATTGAAATGTAACTCAATGGAGCTGTTTTTCAACCGGAGATAGTTGGCTATGACTACGTTGTTTCGTTATGGATTATTAACTGCGTTGATGTTTGTGTGGGTTACGGGCTGTCAAACCTATCAACGTCGCCCCCTTGAAATCAGGGGATATGCGGATGCGTGGGTGACGCAGTCGTTTGATGTGGAATCCGTGCGTCAATATGCACAGATCCTTGCTGAAAATGCTGAACCAACTGACACGCACAAACCATTTGATCTTTCGGATGGGCTTACCCTGCACGAGGCGCAGGCGATGGCACTCCATTTTAATCCGCAGTTGAGACTCGCCCGTCTGGAAGCGAAGGTTTCGCGGGTGGTCGCTGAGGAATCGGGGTGGTGGCCTGATCCAACTTTTGAATTATTTGTGCAGCGGTTTACAGATCGCAGTAAGGGATCAAAATTCAAATTCTCTGGTCCCTCTATAGACGGCGTAAACGCGGGCGGAATTGAAACGACCCCGTTGGGTATTCGCAAAACTGGCGGAGAAACGGTTGATGATCCTTGGATCGTGAACGCCGGTTTAAGTTTTACCATTCCGCTGTCAGGGCGACTGGCGGTGGAGGAGGATTTGAACTGGAGTCTCTACAGCGCTGCGTGGCGGCAGATCCTTGTTCAAGAGTGGGAGCTGTTAACGAAACTCACCCACGCATGGTTTGACTGGTCAAGCGTAACCCGTCGTGTAGAGGTGATCCATGATTATCTCGAACGGATAGAATCGATCGGTGAAACCGTTGTGATGTTGACGGAAGCCGGAGAAATGAAACCGACAGAGTCCCGCGTCTTGCGTATCGAGTTACTGCGACAGCGTGCCACGTTGATGAAACTGCAAGCCCAGGCACATCAGAAACGACTTTCCCTGTTTTCCATTTTGGGGATTTCGTCGGATGCGACACTGACCCTGGAGCCGGTGATCCTCGTCTCCGCCATGGAACTTCCAACGGAAGATCGAAAAAGTCAGCTTCTGGAGAATCATCCCTATATCAAAATGGTGGAAGCGAACTACGAAATCGCCGAACAAAATTTGCGAATGGAAATTCACAAGCAGTATCCAGACTTGCAGATCGGTCCAAAATATTCGCTGGAAGAAGGGTTTCTGCGTTTGGGGGGTGGTTTTGGAATACCCCTTCCGCTGTGGAATCGAAACCGTCAGGGGATTGCGGAGGCATTTGAACAGCGTGAAGCCGCCCGTGCTCGTGCATTAGCCCAGGTACAACGCGTTTTGACCGAGCTGACTTCCGCGGAAAATCGAATGCGTTTCGCAACTCTTCAACGGGAATATATTTTGAACAATGTCATTCCTCAAGTGGATCAGCAAGTACAAGACAGTCGAACCCTGCTGGGGTTGGGAGAGGTCAACGTCTTACTGTTGCGTGACGCACTGACAGGATTATTAGAAACAAAGCTTGAAGTTTTGCAGGCGACGCTGGCTGAGGCTCAGGCCTCGTTTGCATTGCAGCAAATGATTCAACCGCGGTGGTTCACCCCCTCGGGAATGGAAAATAAAGAGGACTAGATATGTTACTTCATAATCAAAAATGGAACATTGGCCGGATAAGAATGTTGCTGACCATCAGTATCGCGATGTTTGCACTTTCCGGCTGCCAATTAGACGACAGTTCAAACGAAAACGCTTCAAAAGCACACGAAGAGTCATCGTCGGAAACCAACAGCAACCGGATCGACATTCCCGTGATGGTGCGTCAGAATCTTGGCATTACGTTTGTCAAGGTGGAGAGACGGCCCGTGCGAAGTACGCTGCGGATTCCCGGGCAATTTGAACTCCGTCAGGAAGCCAGAAGAGAATACCGCGCCATGTTGGGTGGCCGCGTTCATTTGGCCGTCAAACAATACAACAGAGTCAAGGCGGGGGATTTGCTGTACGAGCTTGATTCTCCGCCCTGGCGTCGTGTTCAATCCAAACTCGCGGAGGCGTTCAAAGCGTGTTACTGCTGCGTACCCGAACTTGATGCCGCCAAAGCCGCGGTTCATGAAAATCAGGTACAGATCGAATTTCTCGGGCAGCGGCTGTTGCGCTTGAGTGAAGCGGGCACACGCAATGTCAGTCTGGAAGCGGAGCAATCCAAACTCAACACCACCATTCCCCGGCTCGATGCCGAAGTTCGCGCAAAAGAAATGGATTTACGGTCTGCGCGTATGACCTACAAAGTTCTTCTGAATGAAGCGCAATCGATCACAGGTATGAAAAGCAGTGTGTTGGAAGCCATGTTGCCGGGGCAGGAAGATGAATTGTTACAGATGCCGTTTTGGACTTCGATTGATCGTTTTGAAATCCGCGCCGAAAGTGATGGTGTGGTGAATGAGGTCAACGTGACTGAGGGGGGTTGGCTTGAAGAGGGTGAGTTGATTATTGAAACCATCGACCCGAAGGTGCTGCGTTTTCATGCCGACGCCTTGCAAGCAGACATCACCAAATTCAGTTCGGGTCAGGGGGCGCGTATCGTTCCGCCGCAGGGGGGCAGCATCAAATTGCAAGATACAATTGAAGGCCAGATTGAAATCGGTTTTCAGGCCCACGCCAGTCAGCGGACGATCCCAATATTTTTAGTGCCCGATCAATTACCGAAGTGGGCGAAGTCCGGCGTGACCGCCTATCTCGAGGTGTATACCAGCCAAAACGAATCCGCGGTACTCGCGATTCCGGAAGCCACGGTGGTGCGCGATGGTTTAGATATGGTTTTCTTCAGGCGCGACCCGAACAATCCCAGCCTGGCGATTCGTATGGAGGCTGATCTCGGTGACAGCGATGGTCGGTGGATTGAAGTTCGAAGTGGAGTTCAACTGGGTGATGAGATCGTACTGGGTGGGGTTTATCCGCTCATGCTTTCGAGTTCAGACCTGGGCGGGAGGATGGAAGGCGGTCATTTTCATTCAGATGGTACTTATCATCCCAGTGATGAAGATTAACGGAGCGAAGCATGTTTAAGAAACTGATTGGTTTTTCGATCGAGAACGCTCCGTTGGTCATGATCATGGGCATTCTCACGTTGGGGTTTGCCGCCTATCAAGTGCGGCAAATGGCGGTTGATGTGTTCCCGGAACTGAATGCGCCAACTGTCACGATAATGACGGAATCCCCCGGTTTTGCTGCGGACGAAGTGGAACAATACATTACCTTCCCCATCGAAAGTACCGTTAATGGATTGCCCGGGATTCGGCGCGTTCGAAGCGCCAGTGCGATCGGACTTTCGATCGTCTGGGTTGAGTTTGACTGGGGTGTGGATATTTACCGTGCTCGGTATCTGGTATCCGAGCGGTTGAGCATGGCTGAAGAACGATTGCCACCGGGTGTGCATACTGAAATCACGCCCGTAACCAGTATCACCGGTGAAATCATGTTGGTTTCGTTGCAATCCCCGGATGGGAGCGTCAGCCCGTTGAAGCTACGCGCGTATGGAGAGTTCACATTGCGTAATCGGCTGTTAAGTGTGCCGGGTGTTTCGCAGGTTGTGGCGATCGGCGGCGATTTACCAGACTATCAAATTAATGTCGATCAGGATCGACTTCGTCTTTTCGGTTTATCGGTGGAAGATGTGGTTGACGCTGCTAGAAAAGCACACAGCACCGCCGGTGCGGGTTATCTACTCAACGTGGATGGCCTTGAAATTCCGCTGCGTCAAACCGGTCGTGTGCGAAATGTGGAAGACATACGTTCTACGATGATCAAGTATGAAGAAAGTGTTCCCATCACTATCGGTCAGGTGGCGGATGTAGAATTGGCGGGTGCATTAAAGCGTGGCACCGCTTCTGAGGCGGGTGTCCCGGCGGTCATTCTGAGTATACAGAAAGCCCCTGGTACCAACACGCTGTTGCTCACGCAGGAAATCGATAAAGCGTTGGATTCTGTAGAATCCGGACTGCCAGAGGGCATCAAATTAAATCGCTTTGTCTTTCGTCAGAGTGATTTTATCAAGCTTTCATTGAACAATGTATTGAGGGTGGCGCGAGACGCCGCCATTATCGTCGCGCTGGTGCTGGGAATGTTTTTAATGAACGTTCGGACGACCGTGATTACATTGACAGCCATCCCTCTGGCGGTGGCGATCGCGCTACTGGTATTGTGGGGTCAAGATGAAACCATAAACGTGATGACGTTGGGTGGTTTGGCTGTTGCGATTGGGGTGGTGGTCGATGACGGAATTATTTTTGTAGAAAATATCTACCGTCGGCTGCGCGAAAACGAGATGTTGTCTGAAAGTGCGCAGCGACCTCGTTCTATTGTGATTTACGATGCCTGCGTCGAGCTGTTAAATTCTGTCATGTTTGCCACATTGATTATCGTCATCGTATTTATTCCTATGCTCTTTCTTCAGGGGCTGGAAGGTCGTTTTTTTCAGCCACTGGGTATTATGTACATCCTGTCTATTGGTGCGTCGTTAATCGTCGCACTAACCATCACGCCCGCCCTGGCGAAATTTCTCTTGAAAGGAAAACTGGGCCATGTCGAGAAAGACACGTTCGCCGTCGTCTGGTTGAAATCCTTATACAGCCCCATCCTTACGGGCGTTGTAAAGTTTCGCAAAGCAACCGTGGGCATAGCATTATTTTTGACTATGTTAAGTTTGCTGTTGGCGAGCACCTACGGAACCAGTTTTCTTCCCGAGTTTAATGAAGGATCGTTTACGGTGTTTATCATGGCTCCACCGGGCACCTCATTGGAAGAAAGTGATCGTATTGCGAGCGGGATCGAAAAAAGAATTGCGAAACTGGAAGGAGTGCGTTCGGCGGCTCGACGTACCGGTCGAGCGGAACGCGACGAACACGCAGAACCGGTCAGCAACAGTGAAATGGATGTCTCGATCAAAGTGGGCTATAGCAAACAGCAGGTACGAGAAGAGATTGATAAAATTATCGATGCGGTTCCGGGGATGACAACGACGATCGGTCAGCCCATTGAGCATCGCCTTTCACACATTATGTCGGGCACGCCCGCTGCGATTGCGATTAATGTGTTCGGTGATGATTTGCGGGTGTTGCGAAAAATCGCAAAGGAAATCGAAGCCGCGATCAAGCCGTTACCTGGCACGCGAGATGTCGCCGCCAATCGCGAAGTGATGATCACCTCGCTACCGATTCGTTATCGTCATACTGATCTGGCACGTTGGGGTTTGACCCCTGTGGAAGCTGCCGAACAGGTTCGAGTCGCGATTTTTGGTGAAAAGGTGGCGGTGGTAAACGAAGGCGTCAATATCTACGACATTGTTGTACGACTATCACCGGAACATCGCGCACGTATTCAGCAGGTGAAAGATTTGATGTTGCGCGGGCGGGGCGGGAGTCTCGTGCGACTGAGCGAAGTGGCCGATGTGGGACTGGAAAAGGCCTCGAATCTGGTGTCACGCGAAAATGCGCAGCGTAAAGCCGTCGTGTCATGCAACGTCGCCAAGGGGCATAATCTTGGCGATCTGGTGGGCGAAGTGCGACAGCTCGTTGACCCGATTGTTTCGGGCTATGGATATTCGGTATCCTACGGCGGGCAGTTTGAAGCGCAGCAGTCTGCTTCGAATACGCT
>CBDTZI010000006.1:0-23691 GCA_965364865.1 uncultured bacterium
CAGCATCACGGTGACGCTTATGGTGTTTTTACAAAAACAACATCGAAAATGTGTGATTCTTGGCTGCGGCGGGCATGGCCGGGTTGTGCTGGATATCCTCAACAACATCGGCATGTACGAAATCGTTGGCTTTGTTGACTCCAACCCACAATACATTGGCCGGCGAATCGACGGTGTCGAAGTACTCGGTCAGCCGGATGATCTGCAAGAGATTCGCGAAAAATATGACGCGGATTGCGCGATCGTGGCGATCGGCAACAACGGAGTCCGCCGAGCCCTGGCCGATCGGCTCGAATCGTTGGGCTACGGTCTGGTTAACGCGATCCACCCCTCTGCCAATCTCGCTCGAAACGTCACCCTCGGAAGAAATATCGTCATCGCAGCTGGGGCGTTGGTTTGTGCCCATTGTCAAATCGGCGACTCCGTCATTTTGAATACCGGTTGTATTGTGGATCACGAATCGCTGATTGGAACCGCGACCCATGTTTGCCCCGGTGCCCGGTTGGCGGGCCGTGTCACGGTGGAGTCCGGCGCGTTTGTCGGGATCGGAGCGACGGTGTTACAAAGCACTCGCGTGGGTTATGAAGCCGTCGTGGGGGCGGGTGCGGTGGTGATCAAAGATGTCGCACCCATGTCAACCGTGGTGGGCGTTCCCGCTAGAGAGATCAAAGCGATTCAAAAACAGGCCGAGATGCAAGCCTGGATGGTCCCCGAATTAAACCAAACTGCTCAATCCCCACAACCTCAATCTAAACCTTCCGTACCCACGCAAAATAGGTAAACAATTTTCATCACAATGTTTCTTCGTTTTTATAACAGGTGATTTCGAGCGGGTGGCTGTCGAGGTCGGTAAAGTAGATCGACAGCGCGCAATCGTGATCGATAGGGCCTTCAAATTCTACGCCGCATGATTTTAGATGATCCTGCGCCGTTTGAAAATTTTCGGGCGTTGTCTGCCAGGCTACCCGCCTCCATCGCAATGATGAACGATCTCGATCAAGCACATGATCTGAAGCATCTTTATCGCCATGAAAAAGCGCGAGCATCGTTCCACCCGCACCCATCATCACGGGATGAGGATCCCAGCGGCGGATTTCTTTCAGTCCCAACACTTTTTCATACCAGCGAATACTTTTTTCCATATCACGCACAAACACTTCCACGTGATCGATTCGATCGACGGTAAAGCTCATGGTTAATCTCCTGTATAGGTGAAGCAGTCAGTAGGGCATGTCGAGAATACGAGACCTGCCGAAGAAAGCAAAACATGCCCACGCAACACACTGGTGTGAAGCGTGGAGCATGCCACCCAGCACTTTCTTTTCCGAACCGCGCCCGTGAGGAAGCGGCTAACAATTATTACGAATTACAAATTACGAAAAGACACCCCCCTTATATTCCCCCCTTGGTAAGGGGGGAAGCCGTAGCGCTAACCTTTACGGGTGGCGCACAAATGTAGATTTGCCGAGGATAACCTTCTATGTTGTATTTTGAAACCCGTATAACACTGGCGGGCAAGCCGCCAGTGGCACCCGAATTCGCATAACCATTCCGAACCGCGCCCGTGAGGAAGCGGCCAGGCGTGGCGCATACCACCCTATTCCGATCCGCGACAGACCTATCGGGATGAAGCGGGTGCCCCATTCTTGCCAAGCAAGGGTGGGGGCCGTCGGGAATTTCGCAAAACACGTTGTGCGGAACTGGAATCGAAACGAATCGGAGAGGGGGGGATTCGAACCCCCGGTACACTTTCGCGCACATTGGTTTTCGAAACCAACCCCTTCAGCCGCTCGGGCACCTCTCCTATCGAATCAGGTTAAAGCGCTATACGTTACACCGCGCAAGGTTTGATCTTATCACGAATTCCCAACCAGTTCAAAGACGTCGTTTCAAATCATGTCCGATGTCAAAAAACGTCGTAAATATAGCCTTATTTTCACCGTTCTTGTCGAGATTTCCCGGATCGCCTAGCATGGGTCTCGTTGCGACAGTGTGAATCGATGGTTGAACATCTTATTGGGGAGGTAGGCCTTGAAAATAAAAATATGGTTACCCATTCTAATGCTAACGACTTCAATTGCCTGTGCGGTTCAGCCTCAAATTCAAACCGCACAAAACAGTCAACAAGGTCAAGCGAGCCGGGTGGATGCCATCCTCTCCGCGCTGGAAAAACGTAGCGACGACTTGAAAGACATTCACGTCAACCTGCGTTTTGTCGAAGACGATCAGATCAATCTCACCAAGCGTATCAAGATCGGCCAATTAAAATTCATGGTTGCGGATCCCAACCCTCTGTTTGCGATTCACTTTGAAAGAACAGAGGTGGATGACATTGTTGGCAAGCAGGAATGGTATTTGTTTGATGGCCACTGGCTTTACGAAGCGAATGAGCGATTGCAACAGGTGACCCAGCGCGAATTCGCACGACCGGGTGAGAAGATCAATCTGTTCGATCTGGAGACCGCACCGTTTCCATTGCCGTTTGGGCAGAAAAAAGAGACGATCTTGCGCAATTTTAATGTTGAGTTGAAAGCGTTGGCGAAGGGTGATCCAGACAATACGGATCATCTTATCTGCAAGCCCAAACCGGAAAGTAAATTTTACGGTAAGTACGACAGCCTGGAATTTTTTATTCATCAGACGATTCACTTGCCCACGCGTATTGTGATTACGAAAAACGAAGGGCTGGAAATCAACACCGCCGATTTTCCGGGCCTGAGCGAAAAATCGATCAACACAGGCGTAAAAAAGAAAGAATTTAAGCCGCAACGCGAGTGGAAAAAATATCGCGTCGTGGAAGAGCGTATGGATTAATTTATTGAATACACGGGTTCGATGATTCAGGACCCGCGTCACCCCGGATAGAAAACACAAATAGTATTTTACCAATGTCATTGAATTCAAACATCTAAAGGATAACCATTCATGGCTGAGATGATGCGAGCGATTCGTAAAATGAAACCCCAGTCGGGTTTAGAGGTTTGTGAAGTTCCCAGACCCACGCCCGGGCCGGAAGACGTGTTAGTCTATGTAGAGGCAGCCAGTATATGCGGCACCGATGTACACATCTGGAAATGGGATGAATGGTCGCAGAAGCGCATCAAGCCGCCGCTTACGTTGGGCCATGAATTTTGTGGCACGGTCGTAGCGATCGGTGAAAAAGTACAACAGGCGCATGTGGGCGATTACGTTTCCGCCGAGTCGCATGTGACGTGCGGCATGTGTTATCAATGTCGAACCGGACAGGCGCACATGTGCCCCAAAACGTCTATTCTCGGTGTTGATCAGGAAGGTGCGTTTGCCAATTATGTGGTCGTGCCGGAAAAAGTGATCTGGCAGAACAAGCGCGGCGTCTTATCGCCTGAGGTGGCTACGCTTCAAGAGCCGTTTGGTAACGCGGTCTTTGCCACGATGAATCAGGATTTGTCCGGTCAATCGGTAGCGGTTTTGGGTTGCGGACCGATCGGATTGTTCACCATCAGCATCGCCAAAGCGGTCGGCGCCAAAGCGGTCTTCGCGTCCGACATCCACCCCTACCGAATCGAACTCGCTAAAGCAATGGGTACCGACAAGGTGTTCAACGCAGCTGAGGATGGCGACGTGGTGCAGCGAATGGTCGAAGCCAACGGTGGTTATGGAATCGACGTTGTGTTGGAGATGAGCGGTGCGCCATCGGCGATTACGACAGCCTTTCGCGTCTGTCGAAACGGCGGGGTGGTGATTTTGTTTGGCATTCCCCCGACATCCGTTGAAATTGACGTTGCGGAGAACATGATTTTTAAGAATCTTACGGTTCGCGCACTCAATGGCCGGCGCATTTTTGATACCTGGTACAAAACACGCTGGCTTTTGGAAGGCGGCGTGGTCGATCTGAAACCGTTGATTACCAAAACGATCGGCTTCGACGAGGTGAACGACGCGATCGAGATGCTGAGTAAGGGTGACGCTTGCAAAATCGTACTACTACCCAACGATGGCAAGCCAGTGGACATCCCCGCACCACAGCGCCATCGCACCCGCGATCCCAACATCACCGGCTCACCGGTCCATCGGTAGAAATAAAAAACATGAACCACCAAGGCACCAAGACACCAAGAGAAGTAATTTCCAAAGAAGTGGATGACGTAGCCAGGGTTGTCGTTGACGCAGCATTTAAGGTACATACCACGCTTGGTCCGGGCTTGCTTGAAAATGTTTATGAAGTTTGTCTCGATCATGAATTATCCAAACGCGGATTAAAAACAGAACGTCAGGTCAGTTTGCCCGTAATTTATGACGGTGAAAATCTTGATGCCGGACTTCGTTTAGATTTGCTGGTTGAAGATTGTCTGGTGGTAGAATTGAAAGCGGTTGAGGCGATGCTTCCGGTTCATAAAGCTCAACTATTAACTTATCTCAAATTGACCAGCCATCGATTGGGCTTATTAATTAACTTTAACGTGCCACTCATTAAAGACGGAATCAAGCGCATAGCGCTTTAAGTATAGACAAATAATCTTCTTCTTTTCCTTGGTGTCTTTGTGCCTTGGTGGTAAAAACTGTTGTTTTAGGAGTCGAACATGTACGGTCGAATGAAAGATGATCTGCAGCGCGAATTGGTATCCATTCGCGAAGCCGGATTGTATAAAGAAGAACGGCAGATTTTAACACCCCAGTCCGCGGACATCCGCGTGGTCTATCCAGACGACAGCCCCGCAAAGGAAGTCATCAACTTCTGCGCGAACAATTATCTGGGCCTGTCTTCGCACCCCAAAGTGATCGAAGCCGCCCGCGACGCATTGAAAACGCACGGCTACGGCATGAGCAGCGTGCGATTTATCTGCGGCACGCAGGACATCCACAAACAACTCGAACAAAAAATCAGCTTATTCCTCGGCAAGGATGATACGATTCTCTATGTAGCCTGTTTCGACGCCAACGGTGGATTGTTTGAACCGCTGCTCGGTGCGGAGGACGCGATCATCACCGATCAACTCAACCACGCCTCCATTATCGACGGTATTCGTTTGTGCAAAGCGAAACGATACATCTACAAAAACAACGACATGGCTGATCTGGAAGCGAAGCTGAAAGAGACCTCGGACATGCGTTATCGCATGATCGCCACCGACGGGGCGTTCAGCATGGACGGCACGGTCGCCCAGATCGATAAAATCTGCGACCTGGCGGATCAATACGACGCGTTGGTGATGGTGGATGATAGCCACTGTACGGGATTCATGGGAAAAACCGGGCGTGGGTCGGCTGAGCATTGCGGTGCGCTCTCTCGCGTGGATGTCATAACCTCGACACTGGGCAAAGCGCTGGGCGGATCGTCCGGCGGGTTTACTTCGGGCCGCAAGGAGATCATCGATCTGTTGCGACAGCGGTCCCGGCCGTATCTGTTTTCCAACACGATTTCACCCGTAGTCGCCAAGGCCTCCATCGCGGTGATCGATTTATTATCCGAAACAACCGAGCTGCGCGACAAGCTCGAAGCCAACACGGTAAGTTTTCGCAAGGGCATGACCGAAGCTGGGTTCGACATCACGCCCGGCGAACATCCGATCGTACCGATCATGCTCTACAACGCGAAACTTTCGCAGGATATCGCCCGCGATTTATACGCCGACGGAATTTACGTCATCGGGTTTTATTTTCCGGTGGTGGGTAAGGGACTGGCTCGTATTCGTGTGCAACTTTCCGCGGGTCACGAATTTTCTCACATCGACCGCGCGATTGAGGCGTTTACCAAGGTGGGCCGCAAGTATGAAATCCTCGGAAAATCCAAAGACGAAATCATCGAAAAATACGGCGAATAAAAACGAATAGTCGAAACGCCGAAAAATCAAAACGTCAAAATTGGGGTGGAGGGTGGTCTAATAGCGATGAGCTACGCCTTTGGTTGACGTGTGTCGGGGTGTTGCGGTACGCTGGGGCGGGTCGAGGGCAGACTAGAACGCATCGGTTTCGTCATTAGACTGCAGGAGAGGATAGATGGCCACACTCGTTATCATTGAAGGTCCGTTGAAGGACCAGAAGTTTGCGCTCGCGAATCACAAACTCGTGATGATCGGGCGGGATGCCAGTTGCACGATTCAAATCGTTGATCCGGAGCTATCGCGATATCATTTGCAAATCGCCACTGATCCCGAAGAGGGCCGCCATTACGCCCTTGACCATGGCAGTCGCAACGGAGTGTACGTGAATGGTGTGCAAGTTGATGATCGGCGAGTGTTGGGCGATGGGGATTTAATCGAAGCGGGACAAACCAAGATTGTGTACACGACCAACGATGCAGCTAACGCCGACTATGTTCGAGCATCGCTCAAACGCTACGGTGAAGGGCACGTCCCAACGCAATCGGGGGATTGACTCGGTCCATTCAGTAAGTGGCGAGAAGGCTTTTTATACTCTCGAAGGAGGGATGGAAAGGTCAAAAAAATTGCCGCCATGTTGACCGTATTTTTGATGAGTCGCACACCGAAAACGAATCACGCCCACCCATTCCCTCCTTAAAGCGGTACCCTGCACAAAATACGATCGCGTGTATAATATATATTCATGAACCACGTCAATACGAAAACAGGCAATCGCTGGTGGTGGTGGGTGGCGCTGGTGTGTACTATCGAAGTTGTGGTGAGTGTTCCTGTAAGTTTTAAATGGAAGGTTGAATGGAAACAATCAACAAGTACAGGTGTAAATGTACTGTATGTAGGATGTGGCATGCTTCATTTTGAACATTATGATCCAAACCCAGGGAGCATTCCAAATAAAACCTCGATGCTTGGAAATTTCCGCATCGCAATGTCAAGACCTTGGGTAGCATTACCGCTTTTTAAATCACATCGTAGTAGTAGTACGTGGAGGATGTGGTTGTTTGTTTTTCCCCTACACGTATTTTTGATTATTCTACTGCCCATCGTCCTCTACCCCTACCTCCTCTTCGTCAAAAAGCGCCATCGCCGCAAGCATGGCTTATGCATGAAGTGTGCGTATGATCTGACGGACAACGAATCAGGCACCTGCCCGGAATGTGGAACGGAAATCAAAGCATGATTCGTAACACGATTTCCACTCTCTTGTTTGTTGCGACGATTCTGTCACTAGTGATGGGTATACTGAGTTACATCCCGACCACAGCCTGGCCCGCACCCATGACCCCGATCATGTCAAAAGCCGGATTCCCGCTACCCGGTTATCGAATTGATTTTGGTTTTGGGGACAGATTATACGTACTACAAGCTTCTCGTGGACGAGCCTGTTTGTATCAGGTCGTGCCGTTTAACCAATTCAGGCCAACATCCACTGAAACATTCCCAATATGGGTAAAAGTTACTCCGAGATTTTCTATCCTGTTAGCTGTTGCAGTGTTAGCTATTTATCCTGTAATCGTTTTTATCCGTGGCCCGCTGCGTCGCTGGCGGCGAAGTCGAACGGGATTGTGTTTGAAGTGCGGCTATGATCTTACGGGAAATACGACGGGCGTTTGTTCGGAATGTGGAACGGAGATTCAACCATGATCCGAAAATGTATTCTGATAGCATTTATATTCATTGCATTCGTCACAGGATTGTTGGGCGCTTCGATCGGGTCGGGTTACACCTCATGGAATTACAACTGGATGAGTGATGATTACTATAATCCTCTATCTCAACACCTATTTATTGGTTGGGGAACAAACCGAACTTTCATCGTTCAATATATCAATTACACTGATAAAGCTACACCGCAAACCCAAGAGCGGTCTGCGTCGGGCGTGATCTACAATAAGCATGTTAGCTACAATAAAGAAAATAAATTCTATATAAAATCACATACATTGGCGCTTTCGTACTATAACATAATAGTAATTTCCTTAGTTTTGGCATTATATCCAACTATCGTGTTCACCCGCGGCCGATGGCGTCACTGGCAGCGAATGCGAAAGGGATTGTGTTTGAAGTGCGGCTATGATCTTACAGGAAACATCACGGGGATATGCTCGGAGTGTGGATATAAAGTTAAATAACTATGATACGTGGATTTTATTATGGCTTGTTATTTGGAGTACTAGTAGTTGGTTCTAGCTGGTTGATACTAGGGCTCCCTATTTTCGGTGTCTTTTCTATACTATTTCTGATACCCGCATTACCTGGATTGGCAATGTCCGATATCGTGAGAGGTACACCGTTGGGATGGGCTGACCTCATCGTGTTTATCATTGGAAATTTGACTCTTTATGCTGTCGCTGGAACAAGTATTGGATGGTTTATCAACAAACGAAAAATCAAACCCGGCCATTGCAAAAACTGCAACTACAACCTCACCGGCAACGAATCGGGCGTTTGTCCGGAGTGCGGAACGGAGCTTCAATGCCATCCATAAGTGAGAGAATATTACCGGAGTTGCTTCTGTGTGAGCCTGGGCCGGAGCGCCAGCGTATGCTGTACGAAGCGCTTAATGGTAGCCGGACATACGCCGCGGCCCTACTTTCTGTGATCGTTGCGACTGGTTTGTTTGTCATGTGGGATAAACTGATTGAGTCCGTTCCGTCGAACTGGGCGCTATTCCCGCTGTCTGGGTTATGTCTCATCGGTTTTGGTTTCGCGATTTGGTTTACACGGCGGGACATCAGGCGTCGCCTGCGCGCACAACTCTCGAAAAAAGGCGCCCCAATTTGCATCCCCTGTGGCTACAACCTCACCGGTAACGAATCCGGCACCTGCCCTGAATGCGGAACGGAGATATGTCGATAAAATTCAACAAAAGAAAATACGTGCGTAAGGGTGCAATCGCAGGAGCCAACGTTTGTGTCGTGATGATGTGCATAGCTGTTCTTGCATCATCTCCCTACCTTTATCTTCCCGCCAGATATTTTCTTCAACATTTCGCTGACTTGATTCCGGAACAACTCAAGGCTTTTAATGGAGTGTACATGCTGATCATTCTAAACGCACTCTTTTACATCGGTGTCGGTGCGGGCGCTGGTTATGTGGTCGGGCTTAGAGAACAATCAAAAATGAAACGTCGATACCCCTATTGTAGCCGATGTGGTTATGACCTCACCGGTAACGAATCCGGCACCTGCCCGGAGTGTGGAACGACGATTCAATCCTGATTCACCGGTTTATTCTTTATTCATACCCAAAAAGGTGTGTACTTCTTTGAGGGTGGGTGTGCGGGCCTGGCTGATCCAACCGGATGCGATCAGCCCGCGGGTAATTGTTACATCAGCCTGTAAGGCTGAAAGAGAATAGCCGTGGGTAAGGGCGACGTAGGTGGACGCCACCCACGGATAACATGATCCTACATTGAAAACGACCCTGTAGGGGTCGAAGAAAAGTTACGATCGGTTCTACAACCCTTACAGGGTTGGTATTGTTTGTGTGACTTGGTTCCGGTGGCGGCGCTTCGCTTGCCACCGGCTACTATCTGGCAGGCTTTCAGCCTGCAAAACTCGAATCGAGAGTTTATCTAGAGTGTGGGACGATGATTCAATCTTGATTTGTTTTCGCCTCAATTTCTTCACTTACACGCAGCCAGACTTCGTAATGATTGAGCGTGGTTTTTTGTTCGTAATTTTCGAGGGTTTTTTCGATGTGAACGGTGCATTCGTCATCGCAGAAGCGGGTGAATTCTCCTGCGGGTTTGGCTGGTTTTAAGATGGCAAAGGCTTGTTCCGCTTCCAGGCTGGTCACAATTTCTTTCATCTTCGACTGCGATCGTGGTGGTTAATACTAAGGGTTGGATTTAGACCCGAGTCGAACACGGTTCAACATAAGCCGGCTAAATTTGTCTTCGCCCTCCACGATCTGAATGAACTGGTCAATAGCCACGTCACGGAATAGTTGAGTTTGACCGGTCGTTGGCCAATAGACTTCAATATCCACCGTGCTTTCGCTTTGTCCCAGGCCAACTGTTTGACGTAGTGGGTTGCATCCGAATGATCCGCCACTGTTCACATGCTTATAGATGGATCTGATTTTTCCCTTCTCCTTGATGCGCACATGAATACGCGCACCGATTGCTGACCGATTGGAATCACGACCGACAAGCTTGACGCTAATCCAATGATTACCGAAGCCTGTATTTTCGTATAAGGCGTCGCCGAACTTGTCGCCGGGGTAGGCACCTCCCATTTGCTCAAAAACATCGACGTCGCCATCATTGTCAATATCTGCAAATGCCACTCCGTGGCCTTTCTGCAAGTGACCGAAGCCGCCAGCAGTTGTCACATTCGCAAACCCTTCTCCGCGTTGATTCAGAAACATGAGATTGGGCGTTAAGGTTTCATATTGTGGATTTCCCGTGCCAAGATAGAAGTCAAGGTATCCATCGTTGTTTAGATCGCCGAAGTTGGACCCCATCGTTAGTAGTGGATAATTCAGGTTCTGCGCAAGAGTAACATCCTCGAATCCACCTTGCCCGTTGCCACGATATAGGCACCCTCGTTCAAATCCTGTATGCATTCCCAGGTAATGTGCGGCTACATGACCAACACCAGACGGATAGGTATAGCTGGAAACAAACAAATCAAGCACGCCATCGTTGTCATAATCCCAGAACCAGCCTGGAAAACTGTTAAGTGGTTTGGTCACTCCGGCCTGAGGTGCGATATCGCTAAACGTGCCATCTCCATTATTGTGGTAGAGTCGGTTCGGTCGTGCATAGTTCGAGACATAAAGATCGGGCAGGCTGTCGTCATCGAAGTCACCCCAGATAGCAGCTTTCGCGAAGCCGTCGTTTAATACGCCGGCAACGTCCGCCATGTCTGTAAACGTGCCATCGCCATTGTTCTTAAACAGTTGGCAAGGCGCGGAGAATCCCTTCGTGGATTCGTTGCCGATATAGAGATCCAGATCACCATCGTTATCATAGTCAGCCCAGGATCCAGTCTGGGTTGGGTAATGTACATCGCCGAGGCCAGCGGCAAATGTCACGTCTGTAAAAATTCCATTTCCATTGTTGGAAAGAAGAGAGTTGGGATGTTGACCGGCGGCGCCTATCCATGCACCTCGAAGAACTAGAATGTCAAGTGTGCCGTTATTGTCGTAGTCTGCTTGTATAAGGTTCAGTCCACCAAGCAAGTCGGCTAAACCCGCCTGAACAGTTCGATCTGTGAACGTCCCGTCACCATTGTTTCTGAAGAAATGCATCGGTCCGGATGTGTCCCATGTCGAAGTCACTATGTCCAGGTCGTGATCACCGTCGAAATCATCCACGATAGCGCCACCAGCGAGATTGAAACTGTCCAATGAGAGTTTCGAAGCGATATTATTGAATCGCGGAAAGTCGATATCTGATGCGAATGCTGCGGGTGGAACAGCGTACTGCTGCGGGACTTCGTCGGCGTATCCACCAATCGTCATATACGCAATGTTGAGCAGCCATCGCGCAACCAGATGTAAGGAATCATTCGGCGAGGTGTTGTCCAAAACTTCCATGAGATACTTTATGGCTTTTCTCGAACCCTCCTGTTTGGTGTGTACACCTTTACCACGAATTGGCATGAGGCAGCTCTCGGGGGTGTTTCTCAGGCAGCAGTTTTGGGTCTCGCCAAATCTTAGGAACGCGACTGCAAGTTGAAAACGATTCTGATTAGCCCATTTGGGGATGATACCAGCATAGGAAATCAGTGAGTGTGCTTTGGTCAGGTGATCAATAGCTTTCTGTTCATTCCCGAGTTGTAATTCCGGCATGCCCAGCGCGAAGTGAATCCTCCATCGCATGTGATCGGGGGCGAGATCATCAAGGTCTGCTAATTCTTTGCGCAAAGCGCGTGCTTGACTTGAGCCGAGGTAGGAGTGTTCGTCGGCGGTGCGGTCAGCTATGTCACGAAGAAGTGCCAACATGCGCTGGTGCCCAGCTGTTTGGATCTGCACGGGAGCTGCAACTTCTTCCGTGTCCGGTTTGGTCTTCAATACGGAACTGTGGTCATCGCGGTCACAACTCCCGATTAACAAACACGCAATAGATATCAAGGCCAGCCGCAATAGTGGCCGTAGTGTTTTTCGTTGTGGAAATTCGCCTATCATAAACACTCTCCGCCGACTTCAAACGACTTACATCTCCTGAATGGGGATCCAGAACTCGAGCCTCCATCGTACTCAGACGAAGTACCCGAATCAAGCGAAAGCTGTCTGATATAGATTTACTATCCATACCAACAAGTCTATTTTGGTCTTCAGAGGTGTCGGAGAAGGGATTTGTTTCGTATTGTCTGGTACATCTTGCTGTAGATTGCGATTCCGATATAGAACCTCTTGGCGTCGAGACCGATATGACTTGTGCAGACATTATAGGAATTGCAACCACTGTCTAACCGGCAACAAATCGGGCGATGATGTAGAATAAGGGGCGACGATTTATTCCTGACTTACTTCAACTTCTTTATTTTTTCGCAGCCACACTTCGTAATGATTGAGTGTGGTTTTTTGTTCGTATTTTTCGAGGGTTTTTTCGATACGGGCGGTGCAGGCATCATCGCAGTAGCGGGTGAATTCTCCTGCGGGTTTGGCTGGTTTTAAGATGGCAAAGGCTTGCCTCGCTTCCAGGCCGGTTACGATCTCTTCCATCTGATCCTTTGAGCGTGGATAGGTAAAACGCACCGCCTGCGATCGCTGGGCGTGAATATAAACTCCAGCTTTGTAATCGAGCACATAAATTTTTTCGTCTTCGGGAACCAGCTCGCGCAGTTTCTCACCCATCTCGACGAATCGATTACGTTCGTTATTTTCGTTGTTGTAACTGACGTACCCGGCGGCTAAGCCCTGCTGAAAATAATCGAACATCGGCCTGCCCAACAGAATCACCACCGTAAGCAGCGTGATAATAAACGCACCGCGAGTCGCGGATTCCGTACGCCGCATCGTTTCGCCGAGATGATAGATCCCGATGGCGGCTAGCCAGAGCATGGGCGGAAACGTCGCCTGCCAGTAACGCATGGAATGGCTCGGACCCAGCAGGGCCAAGGCAATCTGCAAAATCCACCAGGCAACAAAGGTGTAAATCAAAATGGGGCTTGATCGTTTCGCCCGACCCGCCGAAAACGAAGCGATCACGCCGAGTAATCCAAACCACAACACCAGCGATACCGGAGCCAATCCCTCGCGTGCCCGCAACCATGAACCGAGCGCGCCTTTGAGGTGATCCTGATCGAACAATTGCTGATTAAAAGAAAAGATCGCGCTGAACGCTTCACCAGACGTACCGCGCACAATAAGGAATGTGATGATCACCACCGCGCCGGAAAAAAATCCGATCCAGACGTTGAAGGTGGTGGCGATCCATTCGCGATGTTTCTCACGGTCTCGCCAGAAGAAAATCCCGGTAATCACGGAAACCACGACGAGGCCCATGATCCCGGTTTGTTTTACGTTGACGGACATCACCCACAGCAAGCCCGCAAGGATTCCGAACGCTCTCTGTCCACCCGCTCTTTGTGCGTAAAGCGCGAGCAGCCAGAGTGAACCGGCAGCTAATTCAAACATAGACGAATAAAAATCGGGGTTGATGCTCGGGGTGTCGTAAACGCGCAGGCTCACCACTACAGCCGCCAGCAAGGCGGTACACCAGGCTGCGAGTGGACTCAGCAGTCCGCTCATGGACCAGGCCATCACGATAATGCAACAAAGAGCGGTGACGCCGGGTAGAATCCACGCCCCCAACTGATTGCCCGTAATGAAATACCCAGCTGTGTTGATCCACGCGATGCCGGGCGGTTTGTTTTCCCACGCATCGATGTACATGGTGCCGCCGTCGTAGACTGCACGCCCCAGATTGATGAGCTGATATTGATCGTTCCGCTGATCCACCCAGTAGCTGCTGAAACTGCTGCCGTAAAGGATGACCATCGATAACAGTGTTACTATGACAGGTAGTATCCACCCACCAGTGGCTATAATCCCACCTGTAGAAATCATTCCACTGGCAGAAATACTGCCGCCAACGGGTTTCGTCGCGGCTGATTTTTCTGCCACGGGGTGGGTGGATGAAGTTGTAGTTTCCGAAGTCGTCATGTCGATATTATCGAACAGGAAGGGTGGTTCTAATCATGGCTCATAACAAATTATCGACAACGATCATGTCCGGTCAGTCGTCAAAATCCGAGATTCCCGGTAGGATATCAGCTGGGATCATAGGATCAAAATCATCGGGGCAGAATGATCGTATCGTGGAATCGAACAAATACAGAAAAATCGAGGCGGAATTAGCCGTCATACTGGTTGAACATTTTCCCGGTATGGATGTGGACATCAGCCACAGTGATCGGTGGGATCGCATGTGTGTGACGTTCCGCTGGGCCGGTTTTGTGGGGCTGTTGCCGGAGGAACGTTTTCATCGACTGGTGGGCGTGATTTCCGAAGATTTCCGAACCCAAAAAATGGCCGGTTTTGTCTGGTTGGAGTTGGCTCCGGACGAGTCGGTCGAATCGTTTTTGAAACAGCCGCGTAGTGAGGATGTTGAAAATCGAGAGCTGGAAATAGACGCCTCACTTCGTCACACCGGTTTTTACGAGGCGCTGCAAAAAACAATGTCTGCCAAGCGAAACCAAGGATGTCCGGGCGATTTTTCTTTTTCGCAGCAATCACTGATCCAAGCCCGTTGTAACGCTCAGCAGATCACAGAGGCCAGGCTACTTTTTATTCGACACGGTGCGTATTGCGATTGCCAGGTGTTGCAAAGTGTTGAACCCGCCTTTTCCAAGCGACACGCCCCCACCGGTTAGAATTTCAAACATTCAAACGTAGCGTCGTCCGTTGCGGGTTGTGTATTTCTCCCCTCCTTACTAAGGAGGGGCTGGGGGAGGTTTCTTTTTCCGAACCGCGCCCGTGAGGAAGTGGCCATATTTACAAACAACAGAAATTCAGCTCCCTCACGGTCGCTGCTCGGATTGGATATCGACACGGTTGTATTTTTGCATGAATTGCGCGTTACAGATTTTTTAACCGCTGCTCTTTGTCGTGGGTTTGTAGTGCGGAAATCAGATCATCCAACTCACCCTGCATAATTTTTTCCAGTGAATACAAATCGAGGTTGATGCGGTGATCCGAAAGTCGGTTTTGAGGGAAGTTATAAGTCCGGATACGTTGTGATCGATCGCCGCTACCGATCATCGTCTTTCGCACAGAATCTCTCTCCGCTGAACTGGCCTGCTGAAAATGATCGTACAACCGGGTCTTCATAATTCGTCGCGCTTTGGCGCGGTTTTTGTGCTGACTCTTTTCGTCACGCATCGAAACCGTAATCCCTGTTTCCTTATGTTGTAGACGAATCGCGGAGGATACCTTGTTCACGTTTTGACCGCCGGGACCACCCGATCGCGAAATGAATTCATCCACATCGGTGTCCCAGTTCACCTCGATGTTAATCTCTTCGGGCTCGGGCAACACCGCTACGGTAGCAGCGGAGGTGTGAACGCGGCCCTGCGTTTCGGTTTCGGGTACGCGCTGTACACGATGCCCACCGCTCTCATAACCCAACAAACGGTACACGTCCGCACCCTTGACACTCATCGTCACATCCTTAAACCCGCCCATGTCAGCTACGCTTTGATCAAGTACCTCAACTTTTAATCCCTTGTTCTCGCAAAATTTGGCGTACATTTCGTACAGGTTTCGTGCAAAAAGAGCGGCTTCCTGACCGCCCGTACCCGCACGTATTTCCAGAATCACGGAATGGATCGCGGCGTCTTCGTCGGTGACAATCGCCGATTTCAAATCTTCTAAAAGTTGATCGCGCCTGGATTGTAAATCGGGAATTTCCTCATCCGCCATCTCTCGCATGTCGGCGTCTTGCGACTTGTCCTGGCTGATTGCTTTGGCGTCTACAAGTTCGGTTGCGACTTTGCGAAATTCCTTGAACGGAAAGACCAGACGGCGTAAGCGACCTTGCTCTTTGGTGATGGCGATGCTTTTGTGCGGATCGCACGCGATCTCCGGGTCGATCAATTGCTGGTTCAACGCTTCATAGTGATCGTTCAGCTCTTGCAGTTTGGCAATTAATTTTTCATCGACTTCGTTACTCATCGAATTACACCTTATACCGATTTGGTTTCGTTATCGTACTTCGCGCGGGATGAAGAACCATGATTGATCTTCGGTTTTTTCTTGCACAATCAAACAAGGACAACACAAAAAAAGCACGCGCGTCGGTGAAAAAAGTCCACCTGCGCGCGTGATGTATGTTGTACTTTATGAAAAGCTAACGACGATTTTTGTTTGGTTTTTTCTTCTCGGGTTTGGGTGCGAAATAATCGGAACCGAACTTCTTGGTGAACCGATCCACGCGTCCCAGTGAGTCGACGAACCGGCCGCTACCGCCCTTGAAGAAGGGATGACAGGTGGAGCAGACCTCGACTTTGATTTCGGAAACGGTGGCCCGCGTCTGCCAGCTCACTCCGCAACCGCATTTAACGGTGCAGTCCATGTAATCTGGATGTATGCCTTTTCTCATGATTGTTCTACCTACAGTATGTTACAGCGTGCAAATCACAGGCCCCATCGGACCGAGCCAAGCATTATACCCACTCCCCGGATCTCTTCAAGCACTAAATCACCGGAGCCACCAACAGAGCGAAAGCATCGAAAAAAGCAGGTCCGCGTGGTCGGCTCGGCGAGCGAGGTGATCCTCATAAATGCCCATCATAGCCTCAAAAGACAATATCTCCAGGGATTCAACCGCCTCGCGCGTCACGGTGTCGAGAAAAATTTCGCGAAGCGGGCCACGAAAATATTCCCCGATAGGAACCTCAAATCCCTGTTTGGATCGGTCCAACACCACATCGGGCAACAATCCGCGATACGCGTCCACCAATATTCGCTTTCGCAGGCCCCGATCGATTTTGAAATGAGCGGGCATTGCCATGGCTGCTTCGACCACCTCGTGATCGAGAAACGGCACGCGAACCTCCAGCGAATGCATCATGCTGGCCAGGTCAACTTTCTGAAGCATGTCAGCTGGTAAGGAATATTGAAGATCGAAAGAAAAAATCCGATTCAATGGATTCTCCTCGTGACCCTGGTCTGATATCGATTCAGCCAGCGCAAGAAGACGTGTGTCGTATTCATAAAGTTCATCACGATCAACGAACAGCTTTTCAGCTTCCGGTGATAAAATGCGCGACCATGTAAGATGTCGAGATATGGGGTTCCCGTTTTTCGCCCGCAACAGCTTACGAAACTGTCGAACTCGATTCGCAAGTCCCGACGATCTGGAAACACTCGCACACGCGAGCAACGGCTCGATGGCCATACGCCGCAACGCTGATGGAATTCGCTGATAAGTGTTTAGCGTTTCATGGCCCAGGTATCGCCAATACCCACCAAACAGTTCATCCCCACCGTCACCGCTCAACGCCACCGTTACATGATCCGCTGCGAATTCACTGACCAACGACGTGGGTATGATCGAGCTGTCACCCACCGGTTCGGATAGATGATCCAAAACACGCGGAATCATTTCTATAATATTATCTTGCGTCAATACGATTTCGTGATGATCCGTGCCGAATCGCTTGGCTACGATTCGCGCGTAGGATGTTTCGTCGTACGACTGTTGACCGGCGTATCCCACGGAAAATGTTTGCAGCGGTGTGGAGGTCGCAGAGGCTAAGTGATAGACGATAATGGATGAGTCCAGCCCGCCGGATAAAAACGCACCGATGGGCACATCCGAAACACGGCGACGCACGATGGATTCTCCGAGTTTTCGACGAAGGTTTGTGCGGGCCTCACCGTAATCAGCTATTTGCCTGACGCTTTTTGTTGGTATTGAATAATATGCTTGCGGCGCTTGCGCGAATGAATCCGAAAAGCTCAACGCATAGCCCGGAGCAAGACGTCGCACGTTTTGATCGATGGAGGCTGAGTGTGCGATGTAGCCATGTCGCAAAAGCTGCATTACGGATTGCGGATTGATCTGCCGATCGAAATCGCCCAACTGATCTAGCGCATTCATCTCGCTGGCGAACCACAAGCCATCTTCATTCGCTCTATAAAACAGCGGCTTAATGCCAAACCGGTCGCGGGCAATAAAACCGCTTCGCTGCATTGAATCATAAAACGCTATTCCCCACATGCCGTTGAATCTCGACAACGCGTCCACTCCCCAACGCGCACAGGCTTTTAATACGACTTCGGTATCGCCCTGCGTGTGAAAAGTATCGCCGGATTCGATCAACGATCGCCGAATCTCTCTATAATTATAGATTTCGCCGTTAAATACGAGATGATAACGATCGGAGTCGTCGTGCATCGGCTGATGTGCGTGAGGTCTGGGATCCAACACCGCCAATCGAGTCGAACCCAAACCAGCGGCATGATTGGAAGAGGATTCGATCCAGGAATTTAAGAAGTCGGGCCCGCGATGTCGCAGGGCGCCACAGGCTTTGTCGATCTGACCGGTGAGAACCGGTTGATTATCGAAACGAAAAATTCCGCAAATGCCACACATCTAATATTTTGTTACGGTTTGGGTTGTGCGGTTAACGCCAACGTCGGCAATGCGCCACGATTCGCCAATTGATCCGTCACCCACTTATTCAGGGGGTCGATTCGATAGGCGACCTGCAAATGATGAATCGCTGCAGGTTCGTTGTTATGACGCAATAGAAAATCGGCAAATTTAATGTGCACTTCGGAGTTTCGCGGGTCCACCGCCACCGCCTGTCGATAACGAAGCAGCGCCCCTTCGTCATCCTTTCTTTCCTCAAGCTCGCTGGCCAAAAACAGATACTGCGTCGAAGAAGGGCCTACGAATTTCGCAGCCCACTCCGCATGACCGATCGCCTTGTCGAACTGACCTTTGAGTTTCAACGCAACCATTTTACCCTCAATCGAAGCCTGGTGACCCGGATGAACATCCAACGCCGTCGAGTAATATTCCACCGCGTCGTCGAGTTCTCGCATCGCCGCTGCCCGCTGTGATTGTTTAAATTTCTTACGGGCGATCATCACGCTGCACGCACCCAGATCATGCAGATTCTCCACCCGGCGAGCTACGCGGCCATTCGCCTGTGAAAAAAAGATTTTCGCCGGTCCATACGCACCGCTGATCATCGCGTGTTGACCTTCTCGCCGCAGGTCATAATAATTCGGGCCGCAGCCCATGAGTGGCAACAGAATTGCAACAGACAGAAGTAAGGTATAAAACCGGACAAGTGATTTCGTGGTTGGTTGAGCGTCCATGACAAATGCCTCTTTTTGAAGATGATTTTTTTTATCGCGACGATTTTTAATTTATCGAACTGGTTCCAACAAAACGAGTCCAATCGCCGATGCCTTCACGCTACGTCATACTACATCATCAGCTTAAAGATGGCGAGCACCCGAATGAACACCGGGGTGAACATTGGGATTTGATGCTCGAACAGGGCGATATTCTGCTCACCTGGCAGCTGTTAAAAGAACCGATCGGCCCGTCCTCCCTGCCCATTCATGCCCTGAAAATACAGGACCATCGCATCGCTTATCTCGACTACGAAGGCTCGATTAGTGGCGATCGCGGTAGCGTAACCCGCATCGACAGTGGCCGCTGCGAAATCCTCGAACAATCCTCCTCTTTATACGTCATCCAACTGATCGGGGATCGTTTCACAGGCAAATTTTCCCTGAGGCGTGAAAAAAATAGCAAGAATGATGCGTGGACTTTCCGCGCGGAACATAGCCAATAAAATATCAATCGGAGTTTGCGATTGAAAGCGGAATTGATCCATCCTTGCGTGGTAGTGGATCAGGGGGGACGATGTTGACGCGAGAGTTGTGCAGCTTGGCTTCGCCACGCTCAACGCGAGCGGCGAACTCCAAAGTTTCCTTATACAGCGCTTCCAACATCTGATCTTCATTTACAGTGGCTTTCTGTTCGCCCTGCACATATATAATGCCTTTGCCTTTACCCGCAAAGACAGCGACGTCCGCACCCTCCGCCTCGCCGGGTCCGTTGACCACACATCCCATAACCGCAACCTTGACCGGCGTTTTAATACCGGCCAGTTTCTTGCGCACATCAGCCGTAAGCTTAATCAGATCAATTTCAATCCGGCCACAGGTCGGACAGGCAATCAACTCAGGTTCGACGCGGTTACGCATTCCCAACGAACACAGAAGTTCCTTGGCGTCCTCCACTTCGATCACGGGATCCGCTGCGTAGGAGATGCGAATCGTATCACCTATACCCATAGACAATAATGTACCCAGCGCAGCGATCGAACGGATGCGTCCCGTTTCCGGCGGGCCTGCGTGGGTCACGCCAAGATGCAGCGGATAATCAAACCGATCCGCCACCGCCCGATAAGCGTCAATCGTCAACGGCGCATCAATGCTCTTGGCTGAGATCACCACATCGTGAAAGTTATTCTCATCAAAGATACGCATGTAATCTTCAAGCACCGATACCATCAGCTTCACCAGGCCCGCGTGGTAATTCTCATCCAGTTCATTCTTCTGCAACGCGCGAAGCTCTTTGTCTTTACGCTCGACCACGCCGCCTTCGTTGACGCCAACGCGAATGGGAATCCCCCGCTCGCGACAGGCTGCGATGACCCGATCCACCTGTTTGCGATTGCCGATATTACCGGGGTTCAGCCGTATTTTATGAACCCCCGCTTCGACCGCTTCCAGCGCGCGTTCAAAGTGAAAATGCACATCGGCTACGATCGGTACGGGCGATTGTTCAATAATGGACGGCAGCGCATCGGTATCGCGCTTCTCGGGAACAGCCACCCTTACGATATCGCACCCGGCCTGGGCAAGTTGCCGAATTTGCCGAATTGTCGCGTCGATGTCATAGGTATACGTGCTGGTCATCGATTGAATTGAAATTGGTGCGTCGCCACCTATCGGAACCGCACCCACCATCACCTGTCGTGTTTTGCGTCTTGGAATCATAGAGGTCTCTTTTATCAGTCACAGAAATTCACGTCCCATTGTAGCAAATTTTATTAAAGATTACCAAAAAGTTATACTTACCTTTTCAGTACTGGTATCCGATGATTTAGCGACTGAACAACCGCCGGGGAAGCGGTATCGAGATTGACCTTATCAAGGTGGCCCAAGCGAGGTTGCTGGATTCTCGAATCGATATGTGGTTGAACCACAAATATCGAAACTTACAAACCTTATAAAAGGGAGATTGTATCATGTCTTTACGTCCTATCCGAAGTCTGTGCCTGGCCACCGGACTTCTCGGAGTCGTCCTGCTCGTGGGCTGTGCCTCGGGCGGTCGCACTCAAGTCAGCTTCAAGTACTCCGTTGAGCCTGCACGGCGTTTGCCTGCCGGCATCAACAAGATCGCCATCATGCCGGCGAAGGTCGGACCCACCACGGACAAGAAATGGTCCAAGGTTTGCTCCAAGTCCATCCAGTCGTTGATTCAAGAATCACGAAGTAAGTTCGGGACACGAATTTCTGTCACCGACAAAAGCAATGCTCGTCCTACGTTCAACGAAAGAGACCTCGTCTCCAAGCGTTCAAGACGATCACGTTTTCGTCGCGTAAGTTCCAGACCTTCCGAAGGTATCATCCTGAGTAATATCAATGTTCGTCTGGAAGACAACAATGGTAAACAGTTTATGCGTACCAGCCACAGACGTGGCAAGAAAGTTAACAACCAGCCCAAGAGCAACGGCGAAAAGCAGTATGCCGTTCAAGCCGAGTTCAAGCTCGTGGACGGTCGCACCAATAAGGTCTGGGAACGATACGCACCCAGAACTTATCGTCTGAGCGAAAAAGTAAACGTTGAGCCTATGCTCGAAACCAACAAGATGTCCAAGTTCAATCAGCAGGAAAAAATCGTTGCCCGTCTGATGGAAAAAGCCACGACTGAGTTCATCAGCCGCATCATGCCAACTCAGATTCATGTGGAAGCGAATGTTCAATCTTCCAGCAACAGTAACTGCAAAAAAGGCGTTAGTCAGTTGAAGTCAAAGAACTGGAAGGAAGCCATGAACTCGTTCAAACTGGCTTTGAAAGAAAATCCCAACGATCACCAGGCCGCCTACGGTGCTGGTATCGCTTGTGAAGCCATGGGTAAGTTTAACCAGGCTGTCTCTTTCTATCGCCACTCTTGTGCGGGTGCGAACCATCCTGAATATCGCGAAGCGCGCGACCGCGTAAAGACTTTCGGTCACCGAGCACGCGGATAATACAACTGCCGGTAGTGTACGTGACTGACGTACATACAGGTTACGACCCGGTCCTATGCCGTCATCGCATAGGGCCGGGTTTCATTTTACTCATATCCTTTTTGTGCTAATCCTTCTAAAGCTGATCTACTGGTTGGCATGTTTTCTGAGCCGCACTCTTAAGATAATCGGAACCGGGTGCCACTGGCGGCTTGTCCGCCAGTGTATCTCATCCTGTCTATACTCTTCGGAGCCGGGTGGCATGCCTCAAGCTTCACACTTGTGTGTTGCGTGGGCATGTATCTGGTGCGTGAATCCCTTCTCGCACCAACAATGGACCAGGAACGAGAAAGGATTCACGTTCCAGCTTGATTCTCCCCCCGCGACCGAAACACCTTTAACGTGTATAATCTTCCATCATGGAATCAAACTCGAATTCACCTAACGGACCGGATCACGCCCAACTCAACGCCTGTTTACAACTGGCTGCCCAAAAAGAAGCCTCCGATGTACATCTCGCCGTAGGCTATCCGATCACCTTTCGTATTCATGGCCAGCTCGTGCCGGTGAATGAATCGTTATTGGAGTCCGACCTGATCTTTCAAATGATTCAGTCGATCCTGCCGCCGCGCCTGCAACCCAAACTCGCCGAAGGTAAAAATTTCGATTTTTCGGTAGCCATCGAACACGCGGGCCACGCCTGTCGCTTTCGGGCGAACATCTATATCGCACAGGGTCAATGGCACGCGTGTCTGCGACATGTACCCGATGCGATCCCCTCGTTTGAATGGATGGGATTTCCACAGGGGTTGGCCCAAAAACTCATCTCCCATACCAATGGCCTGGTCATCGTGACCGGCGTGACCGGCTCGGGAAAATCGACCACGCTGGCTGCGTTGATTCAACTATTGAATCAGCAGGGGAGCAATCGTATCTTAACGATCGAAGAGCCGATCGAATATGAATATGCGCGAATCGGTACGAGCATCGTGACTCAGCGTGAAGTAGGCCGCGACGTCGATTCGTTTCACGATGGACTCAAGTATGGCCTGCGACAAGACCCCGATGTGATCCTGGTTGGCGAAATACGTGATCGCGAAACCGCACAAATGGTGCTCAGCGCTTCTGAAACCGGCCACCTGATTTTCACTACGTTACACACGCGAGACGCCAAGGGCGCGGTCACAAGATTCGTGGACATGTTCCCCCACGATGCGCAGGATGATGTGCGTTCGCAACTGGCGCTCAGCTTACGATCCATCGTGAGTCAACATTTGTTACCTTCAGCCGTCGAAGGGAAAAAGCGTGCGCTTGCGATGGAAGTGATGCATGTGAATCTTCCGGTACGTATCGGGATCAACTTTGGTAAAATTGATTCGATCGAATCGGCTATTCAAACTGGAAAACGCGACGGCATGTGGACATTGGACGACGACTTACAGCGGCTGTTGGATACCGGTAAAATCACGCTCGCCACCGCACGAAAATTCGCTAAAGATACAGACGCAATTGAGGCTAGAAACTAGAAACCGGGATTGGGTGGCATGGGCAAACTTGCTTGCCCGTGAAATATTAGATGGATACACATGGTGGGTGGCATGGGTCCGCCA